>CAIRBD010000066.1 GCA_903876745.1 uncultured Gemmatimonadota bacterium | reverse complement strand
GCCGCGTAGCCCCCACGTCCTGATCGGCATCATCCGAAATGGGTGATCGCCATCAACCGAACGGGGTGATCGGCTTCGACCGAACTGCGTGATCGACATCGCCGAAATCCGCACGGTGTCGACCAAACGACCGGAACGAACTCGCTCTGGCAGGAATTGGGGAACCTCGACCAGGCCAAGAGCAACTACGGCGCCATCGTCTACAACAAGGCACCCAGCGTCCTCAAACAACTGAACTTCTTGGTTGGTGAATCCGCGTTCCAGGCCGGGGTCCGGTCGTTCCTTACGGCCCACGCCTACGCCAACGCCACGTGGCGTGACCTCCTCGGCGCGGTCGGCGCTGCCGCGCACAAGGATCTGACCTCATTTGGGCGGAACTTCATGCTCCGTCCCGGCATGCCGGTCGTTGAGCAGACGCTCGTCGTGTCGCGCGGTCGCGTGGTGTCATTCTCGCTCGCCCAGCGACCCGCGCAAGCGCTCAGCGGAAACGCGCCCTGGCCGATGCGCACCGAGCTCCTCTTCGTCTACCCGACCGGCTCACCCCCACTGCGCTTCCCCGTCGAGCTGTCGGGGCGTACTACGGTCGTTTCGGCGGCCGCGGGTAAACCGGCTCCGCTCTTCGCCTTCGCGAACGCCGATGACTACGGCTATTTCCTCACCCTCCTCGACACCGCGAGTGTACGGTCGCTCGAGAGCGGAACGCTCGGCACGGTGACTGATCCGCTCCTGCGGACCATGCTCTGGGGCGCACTGTGGGATCTCGTGCGGGACGGTCGCCTGGACCCCGCGCGTTTCGTTCGGCTGGCCCTCGCCGAACTCCCGAAGGAACGCGATGAACAGATCTTCCCGAATGTCGTTGGTCGTATGACCCGCGCGCTCACGACGTATCTCCCCGACTCAACGCGTGACCGTCTCCGCACGGCGGTCGAGCGTGCGCTGTGGGATGGGGCGGCCGACACATCGCGCCCGTATGGACTTCGTCGCGCATGCGTGGACGCATTCATCGGCGTCGTTGCGTCGCCGGAGGGCACGACCCGGTTGCTTTCGCTATTCTCCGCGGACTCGGTCGCCGGTGAACCGATGCGCGACCCGACCCGCTGGGAGATCGTGAATCGCCTGACGGTCCTCGATCACCCGGAGGCGCAACGCCTGATGACTACACAAGCGGTTCGGGATACCACGCCCGATGGTCGCCGGCGAGCGTTCGTCGCCGGCGCGGCACGGCGCGATGGCGACATGAAACGTGCCTACTTCAATCGCTACTTCGCCGATGCGTCGCTGAACGAGGATTGGGCGAGTGGCTCGCTTGGCGCGTTCAACGCGAGCGAGCACGCCGCGCTCACTCTGCCCTTCCTGCGACCCGCGCTCGATTCATTGCCATTCATCCAGGCCAACCGCCGGATCTTCTTTCTGGGCAGCTGGCTCGGCACGTTCATCGGTGGGCAACACAGTCCCGAGGGGCTCGAAGTCGTGCGACATTACCTCGCCGACCACCCACGACTCGCGAAGGACCTGCGCCAGAAGGTGTTGCAGACCGTCGACGAACTCGAGCGTACGGTGCGGATCCGCTCACGCTGGGGATAAGGCCCGCGCGAAAACGGACGCACGGTTCGCCGTACTACGGCTTCGTAGCGGGAACGAAGAGTCTCGGGTCCACCCAACCACGGTCCGTTCCGACCCGCGCGGAACGCCAGCCGTTGACGCTTGGCCCGAGCAGCACGCGTTGTGAAGAGTCGATCATTCGTATTTCTTCACCATTCCTCCCGGGCTTGTCGCGAAGTCGGACCCAGGTCGTGGCGCGCCAGTACGTCCAGCCGGAATCGGGGGAGGGAGCTGGCACGCTCGGCGAAACGACCGCGGCTGCGGTCCCCTGTGCGTCCGGCAAGGGGACGGGACGTGTGCGGCGAACCTCGCCCGTGGTGCTTGGTGTGGATTCGCGCACCGGGCGAGGCACCGTCGCAGTCGGGAGTGGGGTGGGCACTGTCGGTTTCTGCGAATCGACATCGGGTGTTGAAACGCTCACGCTCTCTGCAACTTCTCTGTCCGGAAGAGGGGGGGCGACCGCCGTGGTTCCCGGTGCGCTCGTCACGCCCGGCGCCTGATCCGCAGGCCCTACGATCTTCGAGATCGTGAACCCGACGCCCAGAATCAGGAGCACCGCCGCGCTGGCGAGCATCAGTCCGCGGATCGAGCGCCGTGCCGGCGGTTCGGATCCCGAATGACAGTTGGGACACACGCCGATTGCGACCGGACGCAGCACGCCGCAACTCGGACAGCGCACCGTCTCCGGTCGCTTCGCGTCGACAGCGTAGGAAACGAGCGGCGTCTGACAACGAGGGCAGCGCGTCGCGCCGACCAGCGTCTTGGCCCCGCATGCCGCGCAGGTGCTATATGCCACGAGGATGACCCGAGTCGCGGCGGCTCATGCCGCGGCGAACGGTCGCTCCAAACTGGGGCTCTGCGGCGTGAATAGCTCAGCGCCACTCTCTGTGATCAACATGTCATCCTCAAGGCGGATGCCGAACTCGCCTTGGATGTAGATCCCAGGTTCGTCGCTGAACACCATTCCCGCCTGCAATGGAAGTTTGTTGCCGCGCACGAGGTAGGGCCATTCATGCCCGTCCATTCCCATGCCATGTCCGACGCGATGCAAAAAGAACTTGTAGTCGGGACCATACCCGGCATCGACGATCACCTTACGTGCCGCCGCATCCACAGCCTCGCACGGCAAACCCGGCCTGGCGGTCTGCACCGCCTTTGCCTGCGCGCGATGTTCGATCTCGAACACGTCCTTCATCTTCTGCGTCGGCTTGCCGAGCACGAACGTACGGGAGATGTCGGAGGTGTATCCCTCCACACGACAGCCGCCGTCGATCAGAAGGATGCTGCCTTCGCGGATCACCTGCGGCTCGATGGACCCGTGAGGCAGGGCAGAGTACTTGCCGACTTGCACTCCCGCGCCGCCCTCGAATCCCAGCCGCGTATGCGCGACCGACACCAGATGAGCAAAATCATCTTGTGTCATCCCTTCCTTCAGTGATTTCCACGCCGCCTCATATGCCTTCCATGTGACCTGCGCGGCGAGCCGCATGAGCGCAATCTCGTGCGCATCCTTCACCATGCGACATCCGGCGGTAACGGGAGTTCCGCTGACGACCTTCACGCCAGGCAGGTGCGCCGTTCCATCAGCGAACACGAAACGCACCGTTTCTTCCGCGCCGACCGTCGCCGTCGCGAGGCCCCGAGACTTGAGGCCGCCGGCGATGAGACCCCACGGGTTCTCGTCTTCCTCCCACGCATGAACTTCGGCGTCAGCTCCGAGCGGACCGAGCCGCGCCTGCTCCATCGCGCGCTCCTGCTCGAACTTCGGGGTCACCAGGAAGGCCGCCCCGTTCACCGGGATGATTGCGGCAAGCATCCGCTCGCTGAGTCCCCATTTCATGCCGGTGAAATATTCCATCGACGTACCGCCGTTCAACATCAATGCGTCGATTCCATTCGCCTTCATCATCGCCCGCGCCCTTTCCAGGCGACCACGTCGTTCGTCGACGGTGATCGGCTTCGCCTGACCCCTCATCGACTTGAGCGCCTTGATAGCCGGCGGCAGGTCGTCCGCACCAACGGACGCGGCACCCGCGGAGCGTGTGGCGGCTGCGAGAGTCGCCGCCGCTGCGGCGGATGCTCCGAGGAACTGACGGCGTGTTGTCATGGTCTTTGGCCCGGGGACGGACACATTGGTCGTGTGCAAGATGTCGACGATGACGGCACCGCCGCAAATGGACTACCGTCCGCACCCGGGAATCCCGCCGTGCCCACGCCTCCCGAAGGAACGCGACCTCGACGTATCTTCTCGGCATGCGTCGTCGCCAATTCGCTGGTCTTGCCGGAGCGGCCGTATCCAGCGCCGTTCTGCCTCGCTCCCTTCGGGCGGCTCTTTCTCTCGCCGGAAGCCCGGCGATCAATGCCGAACGCCTGAACGCGCATCTCACCGCGCTCGCGCGCTTCGGGAAGAATCCCCAGGGAGGGGTGTCGCGCGTCGCGTATTCCGACGCTGACGTGCAGGCCCGGGCGTATGTCAGATCTCTCATGGCCGACGCGGGGCTCACGGTCCGTATCGATGCGGCAGGCAACATCTTCGGTCGCCGTGCGGGAAGCGACCCCGATGCCCGTCCTATCCTGTTCGGCTCGCATGTCGACTCGGTGCCTGAAGGCGGGAATTTCGACGGTCCGGTCGGGACGATGGGAGCCATCGAAGTCGCACAGGCGCTCAAAGAGGCCGGCGTCGTCACCGTCCACCCCCTCGATGTCGTGGTGTGGCAGAACGAAGAAGGGGGCACGTGGGGGAGCCACCTCGTGACACAGGAACCGACCGAGCGTGAACTGTCCACGGTCGCCTCGAGCGGAAAGTCCATTCGGGACGGCATTTCGATGCTCGGCGGTGACCCGAGTCGACTCAAGGACGCACGCATCACGAAGGGCATGGTGCACGCCTACCTCGAACTGCACATCGAACAAGGCGGCCTGCTGGACAAGGCCGGCGTTCATATCGGCGTCGTCGAAGGCATCGTTGGCCTCCGCCAGTGGGCGGTCACCATCTCCGGTGTTGCCAATCACGCCGGAACCACGCCGATGCCAGACCGTCATGACGCCATGCTGTCGGCGGCACGATTCACCGAGATGGTGAATCGAATCGTCACCTCCGCGCCCGGACGTCAGGTCGGCACGGTCGGACGGATTCAGGCGTTCCCTGGCGCCCCGAACGTAATTCCGGGTCGGGTGGAGTGCACGCTCGAACTTCGCGACCTCGACGACACGAAGATCCAGCGGTTATTCGATCAGGTGCGCCTGGAAGCAGAAGGACTCGCGAACAGCAACGGCACCTCCTTCGCCTTCCGTGAGTTCGTCACCCACGAGAGTGCCCGTTGTGATTCGCGGATCCGCGCGAAGATCGATGAGGGCGCCAAGGCGTTCAGGTATTCGACGATGTCGCTCCCGAGCGGTGCCGGCCACGACGCACAGAACCTCGCGCGGGTTTGCCCAATGGGGATGATCTTCGTTCCCAGTGTCGACGGAATCAGCCACGCGCCCGCGGAATTCTCCTCTCCCGAAGCGATCGCTCGGGGAGCCGAGGTCTTGATGTCCGCCGTGCGGTCGGTGGACACGATGCGCTTCTAGCTCCGCGGTGTCACGCCGGATTCTTCCGCTTACGATCCGCGATCAGACTCGCTGCCGCGCCGGCCAGCAGGATACCAGCCACGATCACGAGCATCACCGTGTTCTGTGATTCGCCGAGCATGGGGCTGAGCCATCGCGCCGCCAGCATCTTCACTCCGACGATCCCGAGGATGACGGCGAGGGAGACCTTGAGGTACCGGAACTTCTCGATGAGTCCCGCGAGACCGAAGTAGAGTGATCGCAGGCACAGGATAGCGAACACGTTCGACGTAAAGACCAGGAATGCATCCGTCGTGATCGCGAAGATCGCGGGAATCGAATCGACAGCGAACACCAGGTCGGTCGTCTCCACGAGTACCAGCGAGACAGCCAGTGGTGTCAGGCACCATCGGCCGTTCGCCAGCACCGCAAAGTGTTTGCCCTGGAACTCGCGTGTCACGCGAAAATGTCTATTCAGCCACCCAACGATCCAGGCTTCCTCCGGCGCCTCTTCCTTTTCCTTGGCCAGCAGCATCTTCGCCGCCGTGTATATGAGGAATGCTCCGAAGAGATAGAGCACCCCGTGGTACCTCGCAACGAGCGCCGTACCACCGCCGATCATCGCACCGCGCATCACGAGCGCACCGAGGATGCCCCAGAACAGGACGCGATGCTGGAGTGTGCGAGGGACCTTGAGGTGTTCGAAGATGAGCGCGATCACGAATACGTTGTCCATGCTCAGGCTCATCTCGACGATGTAGCCCGTCAGGAACTTCATCGTCGCCAGGCGCCCGCTGTTGATCTGTCCATCCACGGCGTCGCGAACCAGCCCGAGCCCTTGCCAGTGCAGGTCATACGCTTCATAGAGGAACCCCGCGAACCCGAGCGCCAAAGCCACCGTCATCGCGGTGAACGCGAGCGCCTCGCGAACGGTCGGGGTGTGCGCCGTCTTGTTGAAGATGCCAAGATCGAGCGCCAACAGGATGCCGACAAAACCGAGAAAACCCGTCCACATCAGCAGCATGAGGGTCTCCTTGAGATCGCCCGGGGACGCGCTGGTGCGTCACGCATGCTTCGCCACCTCTACCCAGTCCTTCCAGTCGGCCTCGGACGCGCCGATCGTGACTTTATGTTGCCACCGGACGAGTGGCTGCACGAGCACAAGCGGCTCGTTCACCAACGTCTCCAGCCAGCGTTCGTCCGTATATCGCACCGCACCGAGCCCCAGATCCTGATAGCGCCGCGACGTCTTGTCTATCAAGGCGGTCAACCCGAACTTCTGCGCGAACCGCTGGAGCTCCCCCTTGCTAGCCGCCCGTTCCCTGAGATCGACGAAGTGCACTTTCACTCGGCGCTCAGCGAAGAACCGCTGCGCTCTCTTCGTCTCCTGACTCTTGTTGGTTCCGAAGATCTGCACTTCCATGGCAAGCATTATGGCGAGGGGTGCGGAAAGGGCGTATCGTGATTCGCTACTATTATATCGCTCGACGTGCAGAAGCGATGCACTACGTTCGTGACCACATGCCATCGTCATCGTCCACCTTCCCGCCATTCACCGAGTGTCCGACCGAATGCCTGAAGTCCGTTCACATTTCCGTCCAGCCTGGTGGCTTCCAGGACCCCATCTTCCGACCATGTGGGGAAAGCTCGGCCGGCAACGTCCCGTGGTGCATGATCGACTGGAGCGACTCACCACTCCAGACGGCGATCACGTGACACTTGTGCGCATGGGCACGGCGAGGCCAGGAATCCCCCACTTACTCGTATTGCACGGCCTGGAGGGAAAGGTCACCGCCAAGTACGCGCACGGCCTGCTCAGCCAAGCCCGCACCCTTGGCTGGAGCGGCGACCTCATGATGTTCCGTTCTTGCGATGGAGAGGCCAATACGGCCCGGCGGTTCTACCACTCGGGGGAGACAGAGGATATCGATTTCGTGGTACGCACGCTCATCGAGCGAGACCCAGACATCAATCTCGTAATTTGCGGTGTCTCGCTGGGCGGAAACGTGACGCTCAAATGGCTGGGCGAACTCGGCGATGCTGTGCCCCCGCAGCTGCGCCGCGCCGCTGGTGTGAGCGTGCCCTTCGACCTGGAGGCGGGATCGATCTTCATGGAAACAGGGTTTGCGCGTCACTATGTGCGACACTTCCTGAACACCCTCACCGAGAAGACGCTCGAGAAGCTGAAGCAGTACCCCGGACTGGTCGACAGGTCAGAGCTGCTCGCTGCTCGGACCTTTCGGGATTTCGATAACCTGATTACCGGACCGCTACACGGATTCGCTGATGCGCATGACTACTACCACCAGTCGAGCTCGATTCGCTTCATTCAGAATGTTCGGGTCCCGACACTACTTCTCAGCGCGGAAGACGATCCGTTCTTGCCTGTCTCGGTGCTCAACGGAGTTCGCCGGATCGCAGAGCACAGTGAGTATCTCACCCTGGAGTTCCCGGATCGGGGTGGCCACGTTGGGTGGGTAGAAGGTCAACCGTGGCGCCCGAGGTACTATATGGAAGAGCGCGTTGTCCAGTGGCTCTCAGGTAATGACAACTAAGTTTGCGTGGTCTGTTTGTGGCGCGTAAGTGTGTTGTTGATGTTCACGGCGAGGCACGAAGATCCTCTGTTTTTCTGTCTTCTTCTTCATTCAACTCACCTGACGGACGCCGACCTTCGAGGCAAGACTACCAAGGCACGCCTTGGATGAGAATTGTTATCATTATTGACGAACACCGGACCACGGGTTGATACTGGGTGCTATGAAAAAGAATTGTAGTTAGTATCATTAAATATGACGCTCCTGCAACTCGCGCTTGCTTCTCGGTCCAGCGTGACGTGGCTTTCGAACTCGTCTCGGATTCTCAAGCGGCGACTGCATCGCACCCCCAGCGGAGCTCGTTGGTGGGGACTTGTGCGAATCCTCAGCTCGGAGCTCGGACTACCACTCGCTGCAGCCGCACAGACCGCGGACGCAACGCTCCGGGAGTCCTCTCCCGCCACCGCGCACCATGTCACCTTTCCCACCAGCGTGGATCAGTCGGTGGCGCTCACGATAGACCTCGAGCGCTTTCAATCGACCTGCAACGGAGCCCTCGCCGCGGCGCTCATCTTTGCCCCCCCCAAGAAGCGGGGCCGCCCACGTCAATCGTTCGCGAGCGCGAAACCGCCGCATCAACTTTCGGAGATTTGGACGATCCGCGTCGAGGCCGTGCCGGAAGCTCTCGAGCGACTCGCGCACCACCTAAAGCAATGGAATGCCTACCCGCGCGGAATCGATACCGGGCTTCCGTTCATCATGGACGCCACGACCCTGCGCGCCATTCCACGTATGGCGCTCACGTCTGACAAGGGACCGATCGACGTGCTCGTGGAACCAGCTCACGTCCGTGTGTCCTCGCCTGCGATCGACCGGTAGCTACGCACGCAGCCAACGCCACGCCGATCGGCACTCAGAGAGAGCCTGGCTTTCGCCTTGGTACCACGCGCTCACGCCGGTCTTCACGTTCCTCATCCGAAAGATCAACACCGCTCGGGAAGAACAGGCCGCGCCGGACCCCGGGGTATGGAACATCCCAGCCGCGTGCATCGTGCCACAGTATCACGTTGAGCGCGTCCGACGGCGCCGCATCAGGCTCCCGGAAGTTCATTCGAGAGCTCGCCAGCGATGCGCGTCGACGTTCGACCGCGTGCGGTCCGGTGACCGCGCTGAGTTTGACGTTCTTCTCGTAGATATCCTGAACCGGGACGATCGCAGTGAATGCCCTGAAGTCGGGCGGCGAAGCCGCGTCGAGGAAGCTCGCATACATCGGTGTTGCAACCAAGTCGAACATGGACAGCGCAGGCAGTCCGAGCATTAGCTCGATGGTCTTCACCATGGAAGGTTGTCCGTAGAACGTGCTGTCGATCGCTCCCCGGCGCGCCCATGGACTCGCCACCAGCGCCACCGTACGGTGTCCGTCGATGTGGTCCACGCCGTTCTGCGCGTCGTCCTCCACCACCAAAACGGCCATGGATGGCCAAAACTGGGAATGCGAGAGTGCCTCCACGATCCGGCCAAGGGCCAGGTCGTTGTCCGCCACGCAGGCGCGCGGCGTGCACCATCCCGGCGTCGTACCTACGGTGTGATCGCTCGGCAGAATGATCATTGTCAGGTGGGGCATCTGCTTCGACCGCTCCCACGCCGCCAGATGATCCAGGACGACGTCCGCCTTCACGACGTCCGGGACCTCCTGGGTCCATCCGGGATATTCACGCACGAGGATGCGGTCGAGCGACGGGATCTCACTCCGCGTGTCGTACATCCGCTTGAGCAGGTCGCGGAAATACGCCGGGCGATGTGGCTGTGAGTCCCGAAACTGTTCGAGCAGTTTCGCGCGCACGCCGGAAATCGAATCACTTGGCGCCGGCGCAAACTCGCCGAACACGGTCACCCGCCGGCCCTTCGACCGCGCTGCTTCCCAGAGAAATCCGCCTGCGCTATAGGTGAGCGGGTCGTTTCCTTCGCTGGGATAACTGCGCCCGTGATAGAGCGGCCAATACGGATACTCGGTCTCATTCGCCTGCGTCAGCCACTGATGGCCGTCGGCGCTGTTTCCGCCCGACGCGAAGAAATGATCAAGCAGCACGAACTGCTCGGCGAGCGCATGCGCGTTTGGTGTGACATCCCGGCCGTACATCGTCAACGACGGGTCGCTTGCCCCTTTGCCGATATCGCCGAGCACTTGATCATAGGTGCGATTCTCTCGGATGATGTACACGACGTGTTCGATGCGACTCGGCTCGCCCGGACGTTCAGGAACCGGGCGGGTCGCGGCTCCGATGCGCGCGGCCATGTCGCGCGCCGCATCACGGACAAGCGTCAACCGATTGTTTTGTGAGACACTCATGGTGTACGCCGACAACTCCGAAGCGGTCGGCACGGTGATCACGTTCACCGATCCACGATTCGCGTGCACGAAGCCCCCGCTTTTTCCCGGCGGCGCGGCGGTGGTCGACTGCCCCGAACCGACACCGAGCAGCGTGCCAACGACAAGAGTGCTGTGGTCGGCGCTTACGTCGATCGTGTTCGGATACCAGCCGGTGGGAATCAGGCCGTCGAGCCTGGCGTTCGCCGGCCGGTCCCTCGACACGTCGTACACGGCAACCGCGTTCAGGCCGCCGAGTGTGACATACAGCGTTCGTCCACCGGGCGCCAACGCGACAGCTGTTGGAGCATAGCCGATCTTCTTTTCATGGAACGGCACGATTTCGATCGTGCCCATGACAGTGCCCGCGCGTGTATCCACGACGGTGATGTCATCGGAGTTGCCGTTGGCGATGTACAACCGGGCTCGGGTGGTATCCCACGCAAGACCCGTGGGATGCCGCCCCACCTCGAGCGTGTGGGTAACGACGCGACGGATGAGATCGACGCGAACGACCGTTCCCCGTTCGGCGATCCCGGTCGCATCAACACGAACAGGTTCGATCCGAGGGTCGCAGCACTGCGAGGCCATGCGATCACGGCGGCTCGGCTTGGCTCCGCCAAAGACCGTCACCCACGCCACCGCGCCATCCTCGCTGATCACAGAGGCGACCGGGAGCACACCGAGCGCAACTGTGCCGATCGTCGTCCCGTCATCGGCATCGACGATCGCGAGCGCGTCGTTTGCGGGAAGCGGTACGACCGCCACGCGGTGTCCTGACGAGTTGCGTGACCGAGCGACGGCAGGACCTCCAGCCATGTAGTCGCCGACGGAATCTGGTGCGAAAACCACAGGGGCAGCAGCAACGCTTCGGTCGCGGTCGAATCCTTGGGTGGCGCCACGCGGAGTGATATCACTCAACGACGCGGATGGAGTTGTGGTGCCGCCCTGAAATGCATTCAGTTGAGCGCTGACGCGGGCTTCCGGCAAGATCTTTGTTCCGGGAATGCGGCTCGTGGCGAGTACCCCGGGGAGCATTCCCACTGACGTCACGTACGCATGGTTCGTGGAAGGATCGAACGCCACGCCGTGGACGCCGGCACGGCCTTCATACGCTCCATGCGCGATCACCCGATTGTCGCGCCAACTCAGGCGATACACCCCTCCGGGAACCGCCACCCATATCTCGCTCGCCGTCGCGCCAAACCGCACACCGCCGACGCGTCCGTCGAACACCGTCTGGACACCTGCCGGGGTCACTCGCTGTTCCGTGGCGATGACTCCGGGGTCCGCAACCACACGCCGAGGGACAGAAGGAGCAGTGGCGCGGGTCTGGAGCAACAACAGCAAGGGAAGCAACATGGTGACCGTCATTAGGGTAGGGCGCGCTGTGCGACACTCCGTGGTCCTGAATCCTGCATCGCGCCGGGATCATTCGCCATTGCGTGGACGTTCAGAGAGAATACCCCGTGTTGGCGTCGGCACACGTTGACGGCAACCGTTGAGATGGTCATTATCGTTCGCTCGCCTGCCGCTTGTCCCGGTCCCCCCTGAGAGGAGTTCGACATGTCGTTTCCCGCATCCCGCCGTGCTGCGTTCGCCATGCTTGCGGTGCTTTCGGTCACGGCGTGTACCATCCAGCGTTGGCAGCCCGCGAAATCGGCTGCCATGGACGATCATTCGGCGCACATGTCGGCCATGGACATGTCGGCGGCCCAGCCCGCCCCGCACGCCGGAGTCGGTGGCCAAGGGAGTCCTACGTTGCCGCCCAGCGCGGCGACCGCTGCCGCCAGGGTCGCAAACAGCCCCCGTCACGCAGAATGGGTGAAGGTCGCCTGGGAGCCCGGGTCGAGCGACTCGCTCATGGCGTGGATCGTCTATCCGATGTCAGCGACAAAGGCGCCTGTCATCGTAGTCATCCACGAGATCTTCGGACTTTCGACGTGGGTCCGGTCGGTGGCCGACCAGATGGCTGCTGAAGGGTTCATTGCCATCGCGCCGGATCTCAACTCGCGTGTTCGTGGTGGTCCGAGTACCGTGGAGCTCTCGTCTGATTCCGCGCGCAAGCTGATCTCCGGCGTGACCTATGGCGATCGCAACAAGGGAATCGTCGCCGTCGCCTCTTACGCGATGAACCAACCTTCCGCCGAGAAGAGATATGGCGTGGTCGGCTATTGCTGGGGTGGATCAACCGTGTTCGCACATGCCGTGTTCAACGGTCAGGGCCTCAAGGCCGCCGTCGCATACTACGGCCTTCCTTATATGAATGGCGCCACGCCAATCGCCGATTCGCTTGCGAAGATCCAAGTACCGACCATGCTGCTCAATGGCTCTGCGGATGCGCGCATCGGCGCCGCAATGCCGGCGGTCGATTCGGCGATGAAAGCGCTCAAGAAAGACTATGTCGGCAAGAACTACGACGGTGCCGTCCACGGGTTCCTAAGGGCTCAAGATGACCAGCCGGCGCCAGGACAGCAAGCGAACCCGACGACTCAACAGGCGAACCTCGCAGCCACGAAGGACGCATGGCCGTTGACCGTGGCGTTCTTCAAGAAGCATCTTGGGGTCAAGTAACGGCGGGGTGACACGGCTCACCTGGAACGTCACGCGACCGACCAAGCCCGGCGCGCGCCTTCGAGCGCGCGCCGGGCTTTGCACCACCAGCTTATCCCGCGCTCTTGGCAAACACGGTGAGCCAAGCGGGCCAGTTGCCGCTCATCTCAAAGAAATCGTCGAAGTATGCAAGTCCGAGCGTTTCGAGTTCCGCCAGGAGCGCCGAAAGTGCCGCGTCGTCATAGATGGGTCCGATGGCAATCAGGGGCCCTTCGACGCGGAACTCCTCGTCCGTCAGCGTCAGAGCGCGGTCGATTCCCGCCCGGGTGAGACCGACGCGTTCGAAGGCTTCTTTGCGGACCAACAAAGTCGGTGCGCTGGCAGCGAGTGGAAGTGGCATGCGGGCACGATAGCTTTCTGGTGATGATTGCCACAAGGTTCGACGACGAGTTCGACGTCATTGTCATCGGGGGAGGGCACGCGGGCACCGAGGCCGCGGTCTCCGCCGCGAGACGGGGCGCACGTGTCGCGCTTGTCACCAGTTCCATCGAGACCATCGGACAGATGTCGTGCAATCCCGCCATCGGCGGCGTCGCGAAAGGGACCGTCGTTCGCGAGATCGACGCGCTCGGGGGCGTGATGGGGAAGGCGACGGATTTGGCCACGATCCAGTTCCGTATGCTGAACAGGGGGAAGGGGCCGGCGGTCTGGGCCCCGCGGGCACAATGCGATCGCGGCCTGTACCGGCGTGCCGTTCGTTCACTCGTCGAGGCACAATCCGGGGTGTCCATCGTACAGGGTACGGTGCAGCAACTCCTGCTTTCCGACGGGGATTCTACGGTCACCGGAGTTCAAACCCTCGAGGGGCGCAGGTTCGGAGCTCGAGCCGTCGTAATCACCACCGGCACGTTCCTGCTGGGTCGGATCCATATTGGCACCGACTCGACCGTCCCGGGCGGAAGGGCGGGCGAGGCGGCAACCACGCACCTGGCCGAGCAACTCACCGACCTGGGCCTGACCCTCGCGCGATTCAAGACTGGTACGCCACCGCGTATCGACGGACGAACGGTCGACTTCACGTTGCTTCAGCGGCAGGACAGCGAGCTCGACGATTTCGACTACTCTTGGTCGGCCTTTCGTTCCGGCGGACAGGATCAGCCGCGTTTCCGTCTTGAGCAACTTCCTTGTTGGATCACCTACGCGAACGCCCCCACCAAACGCATCGTCGCCGACCACATCGATGAGTCTGCGATGTATGGTGGCGCCATCGGCGCGCGGGGACCACGCTATTGTCCGTCGATCGAAGACAAGATCGTGCGTTTCCCCGACGCGGAACGCCATCAGATATTCCTTGAACCCGAGGGACTCGATACGCACGAACTGTATGTCAACGGCCTGTCGACGTCGTTGCCTGCAGGGGTTCAGATCGCAATGCTGCGCTCCGTCCCCGGGCTTTCACGGGTCGAGATGACGCGAGCCGGCTATGCCATCGAATACGACTACTGCCCGCCCACCCAGTTGCATGCCACGCTTGAGATGCGCGGTATCGCCGGGTTGTTCCTCGCGGGCCAAATCAACGGAACGACCGGCTACGAAGAGGCCGGCGGCCAAGGTACCGTTGCGGGACTGAACGCGGCTGCACGCGCACTGGATCTAGAGTCAGTCGTGTTTGGGCGCGAGTCCTCGTATCTCGGTGTTCTCGTGGATGATCTCGTGACGCGCGGCGTGGATGAACCGTACCGTCTATTCACCTCGCGATCCGAGTTTCGTCTCACGGTGCGGCAGGACAATGCCGTGCGACGGCTCTCTCCACTGGGGGACTCGCTCGGTCTCTACTCTGACCGCGAACGTGCGTGCGTTGAGGCGCGGCTCGCGGCCGAGGATCGCGCCATGTCTCTTGCCCGGGAAACGAGCGCCCGCCCGGAACAAGTGGACGAGTTGCTCCTCGCCGGTGGTGGAGCCAGGCTGCCGCACGCCGCGCGCGTTGCCGAGTTGGCGAGGCGCAACGGGGTATCCCTCAGCGCGCTGTTCGCATCGACGGGTGTCGGTGACGATCTGCCCCATGACGCACTCACGACGGTCGAGCTCGAACTGAAATACGAAGGGTATTTCGTACGCGAAAGGGAAGCAGCCGAACGCTTGCGGCGCATGGCTGGATTCGCGCTTCCTGTGGATGCGGCCTACGATACCATGCGCTCTCTTTCCATCGAATCGAGACAGAAACTCTCGACCCGGCGGCCGGCGACGCTCGCACAAGCAGCGAATATTCCCGGGGTCAGTCCCGCGGACCTTCAGAACCTCATCCTGGAGATCGAGAGATCGCGCGGCTGATCGCGTTGGTACTCACCCTCCTTGGTTGCCTGCCCTTCGCGAACTGGATCGCCGGCGGACGATCAGATCCCGCGTATGCGTCGCGGTGGGCAGAGTGGGGATACGGCACGGCGATCTGTATCGGCGTCGCTATCCTCGCGGTGATCATTGCGCGAGGCACGGCCCGGTGGACGGCGCACCCCGCGCCCACCCCACCGCACACCATCGCCGACGCGCTGGCGTCACCAGCGTCCGCCGGAGAGGCACCTCAGCGAGAAACATGGGCGTTTCGCACCCTCCTCTTCGCGTTGGCGTTCGCGTTATACGCCACGATCGCCCGGCTGGTGTTCTCCGGGAGACCGCTGACCATCGACGAACTTGTTCAGGTCTTTCAGGCGCATATCTTCGCCACAGGACGACTCGCGCTCCCGGTCGCGCCGCACCGGGAGTTCTTCTCCGCACTGAATGTCGTCGACCTCGCCGACAAGGTGTATTCGCAGTTCCCAGCGGGATGGCCCGCGATGCTGTCGGTCGCCGAGCGCCTGCACGCCACCTGGCTGGCTGGTCCGTTCTGTGGCGCTGTGTCCGTCGTCCTGTTCGCGCATCTCGTGCGCCTGCTGGAGCCGGAAGCACCCCGAAGGACGGCGCGCGCTAGGGCCGTGCTCTTTGCGATCACACCGTTTGCCGCGTTCCAGTTCGGCTCGCACATGAATCACGGCCCGACGTTGATGTGGCTTCTCCTCGCCATGGTATTGCTCGGCGAGCATGTCCGCGGCCGGAGTGCAGGCCTCGCGTTCGGCACAGGCCTGGCGCTCGGCGCGGCCGCTACACTGCGACCACTCGACGCGTTCGCATTCGCGCTACCGGCTGGCGCGTGGTTGAGTTGGCGCGCTTTCGATGCATGGCGGACACGGAAGGACCGCACGGGAGTGGTCGCGCTGGTGGCATCCGGCGTCGGCGTCGCATTGCCGATGAGTGCGTTGCTGTATGTGAACTTCAGAACGACCGGCGCGCCCCTCGCGTTTGGTTATGAAGTGCTTTGGGGAAGCGCCCACGGGATCGGGTTCCACGTCTCCCCTTGGGGAGCGTCGCATACGCCTGCCCGCGGCGTGGAGTTGTTGTCGCTCTATGTCACACGGTTGCAGACGTACTTGTTCGAGACACCGTTCCCTGCGCTGCTCCCTGCGATTGTCGCCCTGGCACTGACGCGCCGGCTCCGGGAACTCGACCGTTACGTGCTGATCGCCAGCACGTTCTTGGGTGCTTTGTATCTCGCGTATTGGCACGACGGTTTCTTCCTCGGCCCGCGATTCGTCGTCTGCTGGCTTCCCGCCCTCGTCTTATGGACGGCACGGTTTCCTTCGAGCCTCTTGGGGGCGCGGTTACCGGTGAGAGCGGCCGCCTGGCGCGCGGCGCATGCAGCTGAGGCTCGCACGTTCGTCCACGCGTTCCTGTGGACAGGTGCCGTGATGGCGACAGGATTTTCGCTCCCGGTGCGCGTGACCCAGTATCGGAGCGGCCTCACGTCGACACGCGTTGACTATTCATCTGCCGCCGCCGGAGCAGGAGTCCGTGACGCGCTGGTGATCGTCCGGGAAAGTTGGGGCGCGCAGTTGGTGGCGCGCATGTGGAGCGCGGGCGTTTCCCGCAGCGCGTCCGAGACGCTTTATGCGAGGGTCGACGCGTGCGCACTGGACCGAACGCTCCGGGATATCGAGGCGATCGGAGCGCGAGACGCCGTCGCCGAGTCACGCTTGTGGCCGTTGATCAACGACTCTGCTCTGGTTCGCGGCAGTCCGTTCTCTCCGGACAGCACGGAGAAGTATCGACCCGGCGCGCCCTACGACGCCGTGTGCGTCGCACGGATGAACGACGACCGCAGCGGGTATGTGCACTTCGCGCCACTGCTGCTCGAGCGTGCGAACGGCAACGTCTATGCCCGAGATCTGCAGGCCCGTGACTCCCTCCTTCTTCGTGACTTCCCAGAACGTCAGGTCTACCTCCTGCGGCACCTCGGGCCTGCGGCTGACGCTCCACTGGAGTGGCTACCGTTGCGTCGAGATTCGCTCCTGCGCGCGTGGCGTTCGCCGGCGCACTAGCCTTGCCCGATGGGTTCGCCGCACGGAATGCGGCGCATCCCACATTTAGTATCATATTGGTATTTATGAACCGCCGTGCGACCGCATGGTGCGAGTGGCCGTGTCTACGGCCGTATTAGTATCTGAATGATACTTAATTCAACCGACGCGCAGGATGTCGCGGCGTCGAGTTCCGCGGGCGGCGGGAACCCGCCGGGAGCGCGCGCGAACACCCCACGGATTTTCCGCGGATCTCGCGGCCCTGTCCGCCCTGGCTCTCAGTTGCCCTGTCCCTCGAGTACCCCCCTACAGCCGGTCCGGTAGGATTCACGCGCCCTGACAGCGGGCGGACATGATCTGAGCGCGGCATAGAAAGCGACTCGCTGCCGGCGATCAGGGCTCGGGCATCATCACACGCCAAGCAACGAGGACTTCTCCAATCGCAACCCAAACGATCGGTTCGCGCGGGTCGGCGTAGTCGGTGGCTGTGGCTGATGGGACACAGGGCTTTCCAGACGCTGCTGTTTCTGTCGGCTCCGACGTCTCCGTGACGCAGCGCATGGGGCTGGCGTAGCTCGGGGCAGGTTGTTGCCAACACTTCAGTGTGGAGTGTTCCACGTGGAACACTCCAGCTTGCTACTGTAGCACCTGCCCGGTATGTTCACGAAATAGTCTCCCGGTTCCCGACTCCTACACGAAAAGGCCTTGGCTCGAGTCATCGCGATTGCTAATCAGAAGGGCGGGGTCGGGAAGACGACCACCGCCGTGAACTTGGCAGCGAGTCTTGCTGCTGCAGAGCAGCGTGTCTTGCTCGTGGACGGCGACCCTCAGGGAAATGCTACGAGCGGAATAGGCATTGAGCGCGGGGGGTTTGAGGGTACGGTCTACGATGTGCTCCTTGATCCCGGGGCCATCTCCTCCGCAATCATCCGCGGGGTTCAGTTCAAGCACCTCGACGTCTTGCCAGCAACTCCTGACTTGGCGGGCGCCGAGGTAGAGCTGGTGGACAAGCAGGATCGGGAGCTTTCGATGAGGCGCGCCCTGGACTCTGTCAGGAGCGAGTATGATTTCATCTTGATCGACTGCCCGCCTTCGCTCGGTCTTATCACGGTGAATATGCTTGCCGCGGCGGACGCGCTGCTGATTCCCCTTCAGTGCGAGTACTACGCCTTGGAGGGGCTATCCCAGCTACTCAACACCGTTCGGCTTGTTCAGCAGGGGGTAAATCCAACACTTGCGATCGACGGCGTTCTCCTGACGATGTACGACGCGCGCCTCAATCTTTCTCGGCAGGTGGCGACTGATGCACGGGACTACTTTGGGGCGAAAGTGTTTGAAAACGTCGTTCCGAGGAACGTGAGGCTCGCCGAGGCCCCAAGTTTTGGAAAGCCCATAATTCTGTACGATGTTGCTTCGGTCGGCGCGCAGGCGTATATGGCCGTTGCCAAGGAAGTCATTGAAAAGACTAGCCGTCAGTAGTTTCTGTAAAGTGTTTTGTTTAAATAGGATATAGCTTTTTTGTAAACTTTTGTTTCCATCTCTTCTCCTGGATGAGATTCGATGTCCGTCGATAAAACGAGGCGCCTTGGTCGTGGACTCGAGGCATTGCTTGCCGTGCGGCCGCACAGTTCTGACGTGCCGGCTGTTCCGGTAACCCCGGCAGACGAGTTGCCCAAGCTTGGGTTGCGGCAGATTCCGTTGGGGCAGATTCGCCCGAACTCGCTACAGCCTAGAAAGGAGTTCGACGCGACCGACCTCGCCGATCTCGAGGCGAGCATTCGGTCGAACGGCCTTCTGCAGCCGGTCACCGTACGTACCGCCAACGGCGGATATGAGTTGATCGCGGGGGAGCGTCGCTTCCGCGCCGTGCAACGTATTGGATGGACGGAGATTCCCGCGATCGTCCGAGGGGAAGGCGATGTCGACGACAAGAAGGCCTTGACGCTCGCGCTCGTCGAGAACCTGCAGCGCGCTGACCTCAACCCGATCGAAGAGGCCGAAGGCTATCAACAGTTGATCTCGCAGTTCTCGCTGACGCAACAGGAAGTTGCCGATGTCGTTGGCAAGGATCGCTCGACCGTCGCGAACACGCTGCGCTTGCTCGCGCTACCATCCGGTGTTCGGCGCATGGTGCGCGAGGGCCAGTTGACACTCGGACACGCGCGTGCGCTGCTCGCCTTTGGAGACGACCACCGCATGATTGAGCTGGCGAAGGTGGTCGTTTCCGATGGACTCAGCGTGCGTGATGTCGAACGCCGAGTCCGTGAGTCCGGGGCCACACGCACACGCGCGAAGACACCGGTGAACGGCGAGGCCCCGACCAAGCGAGCGCCAGAGGTCGGCCGGCTGGAAGATGAGTTGCGTCGTCGACTCCAAACCGACGTCCGCATCCATTTGAACGCCAAAGACAAGGGAGAGATTCGCATCGCCTTCTACTCGGCGGATGATCTCGAGCGTGTGCTCGACATCGTCCTTGGCGACGCAAGGGAAGCGCTGTGAGTGTTGGCGGCCCGCCGGAGAGGCAGCCGCAGCATCACGGGAACATCTTCTCCCGTGACTCCGGCGCCATGTTGGTCCACGTGCAGCGCGAGAGTGGTCTCGCACACCGCACCCTCACGCTCTCTGCGTGGCAGGTGCAGGCGCTTCGTGTGCTACTCTCCCGGTGGTTCTTCGCGCTACTCCTTGGAGGGTTCGCAAGTTGGGTATTTTTCGCGGCGCAAGCGGTCCGTGTGCCGTTACTGACCCGGCGTCTGTCGCGGATGGAAGACGACGCACGCCGACTGGACACGCTGCAACAGGCACTCTCGCAGATGCAGCAACGTTATGATCAAGTACAGCGCATGCTGAGCGTGCCCGGCCCTGGAACCGGCACGACGCCGGTGACTGGCGCCGCCCGTGAACATCCCTCTGCCCCTCTGGAGCGGTCAGTTCGAACGACCAAGCAGGACAGTACTCGACCCCAGAAAGGCGACAGCAGTGCGCGCCGGCACGTTCCGTAGCCAACACCATCGGAGGACACTTGGCGATGTTCGGGAAGGACGGCGCTCAGCGCCCTGAAGTACGCTCCGGAGCTCCTGAGGGAACGCTGTCTATTCTCGCCGTGGGGATTCGCGTCATCGGCGACCTCGAAACCGCAGGTACCATCAAGATTGATGGGCACGTGGAGGGGTCGGTGACGAGCGCGCGTCAGGTGATGCTTGGTCGCGGCGGCACGATCCACGGGAATGTCGTTGCTGACGAGGTCGTCATCGGCGGCGACGTGCGGGGGAATATTCACGCAACGAACCGATTGGAGCTTCAGGGGTCTGCCTTGGTTCATGGAGACATCGAGACGAAATCGATCATCGTGCTCGAGGGTGCGCAGATCAACGGCTCGGTCAAGATGAGCGACGTAGCATCGCGTCGGGCGCTGCAGTTGGAGGTGGAGAAGGAACCGCACGCACCAGCCCCGTGAGTCGAATGACGGCGCGTGTGTTTGTGGAAAAACAGGCAAGTGTAGCTTCTTGTCTGTTTGTTTACAAAAACACTATAAAACATTTATTCCCAATGGTTTACACACATTGACTACGTGGCGTTGGAAGGTCCTGCGAGCAGTTGTCCACCTTTCTGTGCTCAGTGCGGTAGCGTGCGGTGGCGCCGACCGCGCGCAGGACACGGCGTTTCGTGTGGCGCTACTCACCCCTGGACCGATTTCTGATCAGTCCTGGAATGGTGGCGCCTATGCTGGGCTCATGCGAATCAAAGACAGCCTGAACGCGCAAGTGAGCCACATCCAGACAAAGACGCCCTCGGAGTTCGAGGAGAACTTCCGTCAGTATGGGGCGAGTGGCTACACGCTGGTCTTCGGCCATGGTTTCGAGTTTCAAGATGCGGCCGCCCGCATCAGTCCCTCGTATCCAAAGACGACCTACGTCACGACAGGAGGGACGACCACCGGGAAGAACCTAGCCGCAATGAGCTTTTCCTTCGACGAGCCCTCGTTCCTCGCCGGCATGGTTGCTGCCGCGATGACGAAAAGCGGGACCGTGGGTTGTATCGGCGGGACTGAACTCCCTCCGGTGAAATCGAGCTTCTCTGCGTTCAGCGCCGGTGTCCATGCAATCAAGCCCGGCGCAACGGTGGTGACGGCGTTCATCGGAAATTGGGACGACGCGGCCGCCGGGAAGGAACAGGCGCTCGCACAGATCAGTCGCGGCGTCGACGTCATCTTCCAGAACGCCGACGCGGCAGGCCTTGGTGTGTTTCAGGCGGTTCGTGAATCGAAGAATGTGTATGTCATCGGCTCGAACTCCGACCAGAATGCCGTCGCGCCGACGGTGACGCTTGGCAGTGTGGTGATCGACCTCCCTCACGCGTTCATTACTGTCGCGCGTGAGGTGAAGGACGGACACTTCGTTCCGCGCATCATCGGTCTGGACACCAAGTCCGATGTCGTCCGATGGGTCGCTAACCCGGCACTGGCGAACAGTGTGCCGACGCCTGCGCGACAGGCCATCGACTCCGTGCGTGCCCTGATGGTCGCTGGGTCCTTTCACCTGAGCACTACACCGCCGTGACCGGCGTCCCTCTGCAGGAGATCGGCGGCCACTTGGATGCGCTTCTTCGCATTCCCGAGACGCCCGACTATGCGCCAGCGCTCAACGGCATCCAGTTTGAGCATCGAGGTCCTGTCACGAAGATCGCCGCGGCGGTCGACTGTTCTCGGCGCACCATTCAGGCGGCCGCGGACAGTGAAGCGAACTTGTTGCTCGTCCATCATGGCCTGTTCTGGAGTGGGCTGCAGCCGATCACAGGGGTACTGCACCAGAGGATTCGGTTGCTGTTCGAACACGACATCGCCGTGTACTCCGCGCATCTGCCGCTCGACGCCCACGAACGGTTCGGCAACTCGCGGTTGATTGCTCGCGAACTCGGCCTCGTGCCGACGTCGGGATTCGCCACGTTCCAGTCGATCCAATGCGGCGTGCTCGGCGACGCTGATGTTTCGACTGAGTCCCTCCGGCAGGCGCTCGACCTGTTCGCGCGAGCGAACGGTGGAAGTGTGATCTCCAGTCACCTCGAGCGCGGCCGACGGACGCGCCGCTGGGCCATCTGCTCCGGCGCCGGCGCAAACGCCGACACATTGCGCGAGGCGGTCGCGCGTGGTGTCGATACCCTGATCACAGGAGAGGGCCCGCACTGGAGCGCGGTGGATGCCGAAGAACACGGTCTCGTGATCCTCTACGCGGGACACTATGCGACCGAGACCGTTGGCGTGCGCGCACTCGCCGAGTATCTGGCGACGAAATTCGCGCTCCCCTGGACGTTCCTGTCCTCCCCGACCGGATTGTGACCGTTCCGGCGCCTGCGCTGCACTTGCGCGGGATCTCGAAACGTTTCGGTTCCACGCTCGCGTTGGACGACGTTTCCTTCACCGTGGCGAGTGGAACACTACACGCCCTGCTGGGAGAGAACGGGGCAGGAAAGACCACCTTGATGCGCATCGCCTTTGGTCTGGCGCGCTGCGATCATGGTTCGATCGAAGTCGACGGGACCGAGCACCATTTTCACTCGAGTGCCGATGCGATCGCGGCGGGCCTCGGGATGGTACATCAGCACTTCATGCTGGTGCCCGCACTCACAGTGACCGAGAATATCGTGCTCGGAGACTGCGGGTTCTTCGGCGGCTTTCATCCGAGCCGTGCCGCCGAGCGCGTCCGGCAACTCTGTGAGGAGACGGGGTTAGGCGTCGATCCTTTGGCGCGTGTGTCCGAGTTGGCTGTCGGCGCGCAGCAGCGCGTTGAGATCCTCAAGGCGGTCTCGCGAAACGCCCGCCTGCTCATCTTCGACGAGCCAACAGCCGTGCTCACTCCTCGGGAGACGGATGAGTTGTATTCGTGGTTGCGCGTCTTCGTACGGGGGGGCGGCACCGTCGTCCTGATCACGCACAAGCTCCGCGAGGCCCTGACCCTGGCGGACGACGTCACGGTACTTCGTCGTGGGCGTTCGGTGCTGCAGTCCACCGTGCACGCGGTGGACGAAGCTCAGGTGGTGTCGGCGCTTCTTGGCGAAGGACCGGCTCTTCGTACCCCTTCGCCAGTGCGCGTGAACCGAACCACCGGAGATACCGTCCTTTCGGCCACATCAGTGACCGTCGCGGACACACAGGGCAGTGAACGCCTCCATGGTGTCAATGCGCTCGTGCGTGCCGGCGAAATCGTCGGCATCGCCGGCGTCGAAGGGGCGGGACAGTGGGAGCTGCTGCGGGTGCTCGCGGGCCGCGTCACGCCGCAGTCGGGGAGCGTTCGCCTTCCCGCGCATATCGGGTTTGTTCCTGAAGATCGCCTGCGTGATGCGATCATCCCGGAAATGACACTCGCCGAGAACGTCGTTCTGCCGCGGGCGGGCGGGCTGCACGGTCGTATTGCGTGGTCGACTTACGCCGAGAAGGCGCGTGCACTCGCGCTCGACCACGGAGTCCGGCCTCCTGATGCGCGTGCGGTGGGCACACTCTCCGGCGGCAATCAGCAGAAGTTCGTGTTGGCCCGGGAACTCGAGGGTTCTCCCGAGGCGCTGGTCGTCGAGAATCCCACTCGAGGGCTCGACATCCGAGCGTCGGACGATGTGCTCGAGCGACTCCGGGCCGCTCGAGACACGGGCTGTGCGGTCGTCATGTATTCGAGCGATCTCGAAGAAATTGTGTCTCTCGCCGACCGCATGCTCGTCTGTTTCAACGGCACTGTCATAGAAACGCCCGTCGATACAGCCTGTGTCGGCCGCGCGATGATCGGGTTGTCCTGATGCGTCCTCGCGCCACGCACGACATCGTGCTGGCGAGCGCGGTGCTCGTCGCGATCACCGGTCTCGCGCTCGGCGTGATCGCGATCGGCGGGCATCCGGTGCTTCCGGCGCTCGCCGCGTTGCTCCGTGGCTCCTTTGGCAGCCCCTTCGCGTTCTTCTCCGCGACACTGGTTCGGGCAACTCCACTGATCCTCCTTGGGCTTGCGGTCGGTTTGGCGTTCCGCGCCGGGGTGTTGAACATCGGAGGGGAAGGCCAGTTCCACGCCGGAGCCTGTGCTGCCGTCACCGTAGGACTGGCCCTCGGAGGATCACTCCCTCGTCCGCTCTCCATCCTGGTGACTGTTGCGGCCGGTACCGCAGGTGGGGCGCTGTGGGCGGGGATCGCCGCGATACTCAAGCGTTCGTTCGGTGTGCTCGAGGTGATCAGTACGCTGATGTTGAATTTCGTCGCCGCCTTGGCGGTGAGTTTCCTCGTGCGAGGTCCGTTGCAGGAACCGACGCATGTCTACCCGTATCCACCGGCCCTGAACCCCTCGCTGCAACTCCCGACACTGGCGGCCGACACGCGGCTGCACATCGGTTTTCTCGCCGCGCTCGGGCTCGCGTTCGGCCTTTGGTGGGTGCTGCGCACGACGGCTCGGGGATTTCGGCTTCGGGTGGTCGGCGCGGGAGCAGCGGCGGCAAGAAGCGCGGGTCGTGTCGATGTCACGGGTGTCGTCACCGCCGCCTTTCTTGCGAGTGGGGCGATCGCGGGGTTTGCCGGCGCCGTCGAGGTGACGGGTGTGACGCATCGATTGTTCGAAGGGATCTCACCAGGTTATGGGTACAGCGCCATCGCCGTCGCACTGCTCGCCAGACTGCATCCCTTGGCGATCATCGGGACCGGTATCTTCTTCGGCGCGCTCGAGGCGGGGGGAGCGGCGATGCAACGAGACGCTGGTGTCCCCGCACAGTTCGCGTTGATCGTGGAAGCCTTGGTGGTGCTCTGTGTGCTGGCGATCGATCGCCTCGGACCGCGAACATCGGAGGGCACCCAATGAGTGCTCTCGGGGCGTTCGCGGAATCTTCCGTGCGGATGGCAACTCCGTTGGCATATGCCGCTCTCGGAGAGCTGGTTGTCGAGCGTGCCGGGATCATCAACATCGGGCTGGAGGGGATGATCATTGCCGGCGCCTTCGGGGCGCTGGCTGGTACGGGCTTCGCCGGTGTGGCCGGCGGCCTCGCAGGCGCAGCGATGAGCGGCGTACTCGTCGCCGGCCTGTTCGCGATCTTCGTGGTGGGCCTGCGCTCTGACCAGATCATCACCGGCACCGCGATCAGTCTTCTCGGGCTCGGACTGACCGGCGCGCTGTACCAAGCGATGTACGTGGATGCCGGCGTGATCGGACGGACGACGACGATGGGGGTATGGAGTCTTCCGCTGTTGCGCTCCATTCCGATCCTCGGCCCAGCGTTCTTCGCGCAACCAGCATTGACGTGGGCCCTTTATGCCATCGCACCCGCGCTCGGCTGGTGGCTCTACCGCACACCGGCCGGACTCGCGCTTCGTGCGGTCGGCGAACGTCCCGCCGCCGCCGCCGCCGCCGGCATCTCCCCGTCGCGCGTACGCACGTTCGCCATCCTCTTCGGCGGCTTGATGGGCGGACTCAGTGGCGCCACACTCGTTCTTGCGCAGGTCGGTGGTTTCGCCGAGGGCATGTCGGCGGGCCGCGGGTTCATCGCGATCGCCGTCGTTGCGCTCGGCCGTTGGACACCGCTCGGGGTGTGGCTCGCCGCACTCCTGTTCGGAGCTGCCAGTGCGCTACAGTTTCTGGCGCAGGCAATGGGATGGTCAGTTCCCTATCAGGTCTGGTTGTCCACGCCTTATGTGCTCACACTGCTTGCCCTCGCCGGGGCACGACGGCGTTCGGTTGCGCCTGCGGCGCTCGGAGCGCGGGCAACCGAGTAGGGCGCGCGTCGGTCTTTACGGTGCGCAGGGAAGCGAGGCGGTCGTCCATCGCAACCGCCACGCCGCCGGTGAAACCCTCTCGATGAAATCAACAGCCGGTCCGTGTTCAGTCTCGCGCAACATGGCGAGGACCGGCACCTTGCCGCCAAGCAACACCGCAGACAACAGGTCCGCTCCCTCGACCCGGTCCTCGGGACCTGCGTCGCGACGCGTGAATGCGGAGCGCCACGCGGCGCCGGGGACAGGACTTTCCGGCTCGGCGACCACTGTGATGATCTCCGCTCGAGGATTCGATTCGACGTTCAGTGAACGCATCGCTACCGCGACCACCACGGGTGTGCCGTCAGGCAGGGTCGCCGTCCACGCATCGCGAACCACGACGGGCAACCCACGGAACGGCGCGATCGTCGAATCGCCGGAAAGCGCATTCACCAGCCGGCTGACGCGAGCGGCGAGTTCCGAAGAATCACGCGGGGTGAGGTCGCCGATCGCGTCGACGGCCATGGGAAGTGCCACCCCAGGGGCGAGAGCGAGCGCCCAGCTGGTGTTCGTTCCCGGTGCGGCGTTTTGAAGTGTGACCGCACGGGCCCAGCCGCAACCAAGTGCAGCACCGGGTCGCATCGACGCGCGTAGCACCCGATCGTCGTGGGTGAACAACTCGACATCTACATCTGCGCCATTCGATTCATCGCGGATGAGCAGCATACTGCCGGCGCTGGCAGACGCAGGGAGTGCGATCACTGCCCCAAGGGCGTCGTCCCAAGGACGATCTGCGGTGGAAGCGACCGCGCTATTCTTGCTCTGAATCACCTCCCCCGTCGGGAGGCGTGGTTCTCCCGCCGCCCGCGTCTCGGACCGAGCACCGCACGCTTGCGCGCCCAGAGCAACCACCACCACCCACCGCACCGCATTCATTCGCGCGGGGGGAGCCATGGTCCGACGAGATCCCAGTGCCAGGCATCGCAGCGCTCGCCCGTTCGCGGATCACGCAGCGGCTTGAACTGTAAGCGATCGGGGTTGAGACCGATCGGCCGACCGTAGCGGATCAATGCATCGCGGTCGGACGAGACGAGGTGTGCCATAGGGCGACCCATCCAGACGTGTCGGTGCAGCCACAGGCCACCTGACATCGCGTACGTCATCCCCGCCCTGCGATCCGAAAACTCCCGCCACGGACCCAGGGATGGCGAGCGGTCATCGACTACTGACAGCCGATGAGCCCTTCGACGGTCGCGGGAGGAAGCGCGGGCACGTTGCCGAAGTAGATGGCACACATCAACGGATACGACGCCGGATGTGTCGCCATGGCGCTCCATCCCGAGGACGTCGCGCTGACGACGGTCAACACCACGCCGGGCGACGTGGCAAACTGCAGACTGACGGGCGTTGAGGTGTAGACGTCGTTGTCATAGAAATACGCCTCCTGCGCGGACGACAAATTGCGCAGGTCTGATTTCAGCGCCGCGGCGTTGGCCTTTCCTTTCGTGTTCTGGAACTTCGGAATGGCGATCGCCGCCAAGATGCCGATGATCACAACGACAATCAGCAGTTCGATCAGCGTGAAGCCGCGCTTCTGGGCAGCCATACGAATCCGGAGGACAGGGTCGCGTCGAATCGTGTGTGACCTCGGTCACGCGTAGTCAGACGGTTCGACTTGCCTGCAAGCAACTTAGTAATCATAACAGGCAAAGGAGGGGCCGAGAATGCAAAATCCAGCTAACTCGTTTCCGGACAATGTTTTACAGTACAAAAACTCGAGAACTTTCTGCCCGGCGGCATCTCGTTTCGCACCAATCATCGCACTCTGCAACAGGCCGCGGCGCCCGACGCTCACCGCTTGGTCTCGAGCCAATTGGGACCCTCGCCCACATCGACCAGCAACGGAACGTCGAGGGCCACCGCCGTTGTCATCTCATGCACGACGAGTGATCGCAGGGCTTCGACTTCGTCAGGCGGAGTCTCAAAGACCAGTTCGTCATGCACTTGCAGCAGCATGCGGCTCTGCATGCGTCGTTCCGCGAGCGCATGGTGTATTCGAATCATCGCAACTTTGATAAGATCGGCCGCCGAGCCCTGGATGGGCGAGTTCTGTGCCGTGCGTTCACCAAAGGCTCGAATATTGAAGTTCCGATCCTTCAACTCCGGAATGTACCGCCGCCGCTTGAAGATGGTCTCGACGTACCCGCGTTCCCTTGCCACGGCGACTGTGTCGTCGAGGAACCGGCGCACACCCGCGAAGCGATCGAAATACGTCTCTATGAAGGCCTTGGCCTCGGCATGCTCAATCTTCAGTTGCCGGGACAGTGCGTGTGCTCCCTGGCCATAGATCGTCGCGAAGTTGATGGTCTTCGCGCGCGCGCGCATCTCCCCAGTGACCGACTCCAGTGGTACGCCGAAAATGATGGCCCCTGTCTGTCGATGAATGTCTCCGCCCTGCCGAAAGGCCTCGACGAACGCTGGGTCGTGTGACAGGTGCGCGAGCAGGCGCAGTTCGATCTGGGAATAGTCCGCGGCGAGCATTCGCCACCCGACCGCGGGAACGAAACCCCGTCGAATCTCCTTGCCGAGCTGCCGTCGGATCGGAATGTTCTGGAGATTCGGATCGCTCGACGCCAAGCGGCCAGTGCTCGCCACCGTCTGATTGTAGGACGTATGAAGCCTCCCTGTCCGCGGGTTCACGAGGGCGGGGAGGGTGTCAAGATAGGTGCTCTCGAGCTTTGCCAGCTCCCTGTATTCCATCATGTATGCAGGGAGAGCGTGCCCTTCGTCCGCAAGTTCCTGCAGGACGGACGCGTCCGTGCTCGGCCCGGTGGACGTCTTCTTCTTCACTGGAAGCGCCAGCTTGCCGAACAAGATGGCTCCGAGCTGGCGATTTGAATTGATATTGAATGTCTCACCGGCGGCCGCGTAGATCTGCTGCTCGACCACACCGCGCTCACGAGCGAATCGTGTCTTCAGGGAATGGAACCATGGGACATCGATCGCGATGCCGTGCCACTCCATCTCTGCGAGCACGTCGACGAGCGGCAACTCCAAATCCCTGAGAAGGGCCGCGGCGCCAGCTTCCTCGAGCTTCGGCTCAAACAGCAACCGCAGTCGCAGTGCCATATCCGCATCCGCACAGGAATAGTCGCAGGCCACCGCGACCGGCACGACATCGAACGGCAGCTGTGTCTTGCCCTTGCCCGTCAACTCGTCGTATCCGGTCATGGACGTCTGCAGGAACTCGACGGCCAGCGCATCGATGGCGTGCGAGCGTCGGCCTGGATCAAGCAGGTAACTGGCGAGCATTGAATCGAAATCAAGACCTCTCACCGACACGCCGGTGCGCCGCAGCACGAGCAGGTCGTACTTGGCGTTGTGCGCCGTCTTGTGGACCTCGGCGTCGGCCAACAGGGCCCGCAGGGGAGCCATCTCGTCCCCGAGGATCGACGGTAGATTGCGCACGGGGGCCGGGCCGGCCGCGATGGCACGCCTCGCGATACTGTCGGCGGCGCCTGCGGGCGGTGCGCTCGATGCCGAGAGAGCGAGATCTCCTTGTGAAGACTCGGTGGCGCCGTGCGCCCGATGCGCAAATGGCAAATAGTATGCTTCGCCCGGCGCGAGCGCGATCGACAAACTCACCAGATTGGCACGCAATGGCGTGATGATCGGAGGTGCGCCGGCGTCGAGCACCGTCTCGGTATCGATGGCGATACACGGAGCCTGCCGAGCGCGCGCCACAAGGTCTCGCACCGCATCGACGGTGTCGACGATCACATATCGGCGCTCCGGCACCGCAGGAGGCTCACCTTCGACCGGCTCGGGCGCCGGCGCCATATCCGCGTGCGCTGCCGCTTCCTGTGCGGCCGTCCGGAACTCGAGTTCGACGAACAGCTCGCGCAGCCTGGCCCAGTCGGGATCCTTTACCGCGAGCGCAGGAAGGTCCAGTGCGACTGCTAAATCTTCTCTAATTGTTACTAATTCTTTCGACAGCCGACCGTTCTCTCCGAATTCCTTTAGTGCGTTGCGCGATCGTGTCGGCTCGACCTCCTCGACGTGTGCGAGAATGTTCTCGAGCGGCCCCCATTTGGCGATGAGCGCGTGAGCCCCTTTTTCGCCGATCCCTTTCACGCCAGGCACGTTGTCTGACGAGTCGCCGAGCAGGGCGAGGTAGTCGACAACACGCTCCGGCGGCACGCCAAGACGTTCGCTGGCGTTGACCTTGTCGTACCACTTCTCCGACGTATAGCCCGGGCGACCATGCCACGGATTCAGGATCCAGATCCCGTCGTCGATCAACTGCACGAAGTCCTTGTCCCCTGACACGATCACCGCGTTGAGATGATGCGCGGCAGCCTCTTTCGCGAGTGTCCCGATCACATCGTCCGCCTCGTACCCCTCCAGTGACAGCACGGGGATGCGATACGCTTCGAGGATCTGCGTGATGCGCTCCACGCCCGTGTCGAAGTCCGCCTGCAGTGCGGGTTCGAGGCGCTCGCGGGTGGCCTTGTAGGCGGGATAGCGTTCGTGGCGGAAGGAGTAGCCCGCGTCGTGAACCCACCCGAGATACTCCGGTTGGTGCTTGTCGATCAGACGCCGGAGGAAATCGTACGCGCCGCGCGCGATCGAGGTGTTCTCTCCACGGCTGTTAAGGAGCGGTTGTGTGCCGAGCGCAAAGAACGCACGGTAGATGAGCGCATAGCCGTCGATCAAGAAAAGGCGCGGACTGGAAGGAGCGGACATGCTGGGAAGTTGGCGGACGCCGCGCCGCGGCACCACCCGTCTGCGGGCCCGGGCCGTAATGTCAGGCGGGTCCGGTGTGATGAGACACCGGACCCGCTGGCGGTCGGTCGAGGTCGAAAGTGATCAGGCTTTCACCACGACAGAAGCGTTTTGCCATCGATCACCCGCAAACACTTCGAATTCCACGGCCTGGCCTTCGGCCAGTGTCCGGAACCCCTCCATGTCGATCGACGAGAAATGGACGAACACATCGTCTCCGCCTTCGCGTTCAATGAACCCGTACCCCTTGTGGTCATTGAACCACTTCACTCGTCCTTTTTGCATCATCCCCCTCCTGATGCATCGCCTTGCGTTCGCGTCAACGCGGCGCGGCGCGTCACGTCCGCGCCTAATTTCTTACGAGCGAACCCTCCCTCTTGTCAAGAAACCGCCAGGGCGGCCACCCCGGCGCCGAGGACGATTGTCACGTTGTCGTTGATGCGCCCCGAGAGGCGTTCTGCGGCCGCCGCGACCATTCCGACAGCCACAGCGCCGGCGACCGAATAACCAGCCACGAGATGCACGCCGAGCGCGGAAACACAAAACAGCGCAGCGAAGCCAGCTACTGTTCGCTCCCCTCGGACCAGACCACCTCGCCGACGTTGCCACATGGTACCAGCCGCGGCAGCCGCGGGGTCACCAGCCGACACACACCACAGCGCTGCGACAGCCGCGGGACTCGGCAACACAACCACGGCAGTGCACATCGAGACGGCAAGCCAGGTGGCGGCGGTGATTCCTTCGTGTTCATGGTCGCGAAGCAGGGAACCTACGACTCGCTCGAACGCTCCCTGCACTGCCGACGAGCTGCGGCGCAGTCTCTCGACCACCGCCGCAACGACCACCGCCGCGCCGAGAGACGCGATGACGACGCCGCGCGGCACCCCAACGGCATATGCCACGGGTACGACGGTAGACCCCAGGTGCAGTATCCGGCGTTTCATCGCCGGTCCGTACACCATCAGGGTACGCGGCGACGCCACGCAGCCGTGAACGCGAGATCGCTGCTGTTGGTGAGCCGCCAGCGACCATACCCGGACTGATCGTAGAAGACGAGCTGAATATTCAGCGCGCGGTATTCCCAAATCTGATTGCGGTTTCGCTGCCCCATCGCGGCAGCCGATGGCTGCTGTTCGTACATCGCGTCGGGGTCGCCGAGGCCGAGCAGGACCTTGCCGCGATCCGTCTTCCATCCAGGCGTTCCTTCCTCCTGGAACCGTTTGTTCGCATCAAACAGACGACGGAAGTACTCATGCAGGGCGTCGTTGGCCCCGCCCAAGCTTTCATTCGACCTGAGGAACGCCGACCAGGCACCGGCTCGGAACTCCGGTGCTGTATCGCGCAAGGATTTCAGGCGAGCAGGCGATGCAAACCACCGCAGGTAATCGATCATCTCGGTGTAGCCCGCGACGGGCAGGTCCTCGCCGAAGCCGATGAAGAAAGAGGCTTTGGCCGTGTCGGCCGCTCCGGGGCGTGCGAAGGATATGACCGCCGGGCCGATGCCAATGCGCGACGCGGCCACATACACCACCCCGCTGTACAGCGCACCGTGCCGCGGCAGCGAGATGGTGTCGCTGAACAAGCGGGCTCCCTGATCGGTCGTCACCGAAACTCTCAACGGGAGCCGGGCGGCCGCGCCGGAGTCATAGCCCTCGAGATATAGCCCTATGACGCTGTCGCGCCCGAACGTGGCGGACGACTGCGGGTTCGCCACGATATTGGGCAGGGCCTCCAGTGAGGCCCGGGGAGCGACGCGAGCAAATGACACCGGTGTCGAAAGCGCCGACGCACCCGCGCCGAGCGTTGGGACGTTCAATGCCACATCTTCCGTCGACGCACGCGAACTTCCGTCGTCGCGAATCGTCAGTGTCAGTTGATAGCGCCCTGGCTTCGCTGTCACAAACTCCTGATAGATAACGCTCTCGTCGACACGGGTCGTTTCCTTGTAGCTCGCGACGAGCACACTCTCATGGGATTCGCTCTGTGTGACCGTCACGCCGCCCGATTTGAGGCCGATCGTTACCGTGTAACCGGCGCGAAAGCGGTCATTCTCGCGCGCAAACGTGAGCGCAGCGTTCGAGAGCGACACGGCGAATAGCACGTGTGTGGAATCCGTGTTCCGCCCGGCGAGGAAGGAGATGGTCCCCACAAAAGGCATCGGAGCGCCGCGTGCCAAGAACCCCATTTGCTGGTAGAGCCTGGCCTGGTCGAACTCTGGACTGAGTCCCGCCACGCGACGTCCCGCGGCGTCCGCCGTGCCCGCCGGGGCAGGGGCCGGTTCGCGGCCAGGCGCAGCAGCAGGCCGGCTACCGCCACACGCCGAAAGAGAAGCCAGTAAGATCGCCCCAAAGGTCCAGCGAACAAGCAACGCCCTTGGCATCATCGCTTCCTGGTTGGTGTCGTGAGCCTTCGCATTCTCTAGTCTACCCGCAAACGTGTCCCGCGTTTCGCTTGCCAGTCCCGTAGCCGACGGTTAGGTTCGCCGACGTGGCACGCGATCCCCTCGTCGGTACAACGCTTTCCGGGTACGCCCTTCTCGACCGTGTCGGGGAGGGTGGAACGGCCACTGTATACCGCGCCCAACATCCGGAACATGGTGAAGTCGCCGTCAAAGTCTTGCGCGAACGCCTGCGTCAAGACAAGACCGCCGTCGCCCGTTTTCTCCGCGAAGCGTCGTACGGCACCCGCGTCCAACACCGCAATGTCGTGCGGACGATCGAGACAGGCCAGTCCGCCGAGGGATTGCATTTCCTGTCGATCGAATGGGCAACGGGAGAGATCCTCGAGGGCTATGCGAAGCGTCATGCTCCGCTCCCGGCCGACGAGGTCGCGGAGATCGTACAACAGATTGCGGATGCCGTTTCTGCGGCACACGCCAGTGGAATCATCCACCGCGATCTGAAGCCGGAAAACCTGATGTACGACCCGGTCACTCGCACAGTGAAATTGCTCGATTTTGGGATTGCCACGGCTACCGACGTGGCCCCCGACGAGCGACTCACCCGCGCCGGGTTCTTTGTGGGCACCTTGATGTACGTCGCTCCCGAAGCGCTGTCTGGGGAAGTCGTCACGGCAGCGGCCGACCAGTACAGCTTGGCGACGATTTCATACCTTCTGCTGTCAGGGCAGCTGCCCTACACCGCCAAAACACCGCGGGAGATGTTCACGCAACTGCTGTCACAGCCACCGATTGCATTGAACAAGGCGAAGCCCGGGGTACAGTATTCGGCGGCTGTGGAGCATACCGTCATGCGTGGGCTCGCCAAGGACCCGAAAGACCGCTTCCCGGATGCGGTGGCGTTCGCGAGCTCACTAACGGACGCGCTGGCTCAGTTGGGCGGAAAAGCAGAGGATTCGGGCTTCATGACCCGGATGAAGGGACTGTTCCGCGGGAAGAGCTAGGGTTCGCATCGGCCGGTTCCGGGGAATCTGCCGGCACCCACACCGTGAACGCTGACCCCTTGCCCGATACGCTCTCGACCGTGATATCGCCGTCGAGCAGACGGGCCAAGCGTCGCGAGATCGCCAATCCGAGACCCGTCCCGCGGCGCATTGAATCGCCGCGCGGTCCGGCATTCACCTGCTCGAACTCCTCGAACACTCGCTCAAGATCATTTTCGGCGATGCCGACCCCCGTATCCGCGACCTGCAACGCGACCCAAGTGCCCCCGGCAGCCAGCAGCGGACGTTTGTGGGCGGACGCGGCGAACTGAGTGACCTGACCGTCGGGCACGAGGGCAGCCCGCATCGTAATCCCGCCAACCGTCGTGAACTTGATCGCGTTGCCGAGGAGGTTGACCAGAATCTGGCGCAGGTGCGTGGCGTCGGTCGCGATGCGAGGCAGTGTTGCCGGGACGGCGATGGAAAACGACAGTCCCTTTTCGTTGACGAGTGGCTCAACCTCCGCCGCGACGTCGATGACGAACGGCCGGAGTTTGATGAGTTCCCTGTGTACCTCAAGACGGCCCGCCGCCATCTTCGCGAGATCGAGGATCTGCTCGACGAGCTCTCGAAGGTGATTCGCTGAAGTCTCTATGCGCTCGACCGGACCCACTTGCCGCGGGGTCAGTTCGCCGTAGGCACCGTCCCGTAAGAGGTCCACGAACCCGACGATCGCGGCAAGTGGTGTTCGCAGCTCGTGTGAGACGTTCGCGAGAAACTCTGATTTCGCGCGGTTCGCCCGATAGAGCTCCGCCGACAACTGTTCGAGCTCCGCCGAGCGTTCTGCGATGTTCTGCGCCTGCCGCCGCTCGAGCACCAGCCCCACGAGGATGGCGACAACGGCAACCACGAAGGCCGACCAGAGCGACAACCGCACCAGCCACCCCGCCTGCTCGCGCACGTAATGATCGGCGATGGCCAGGCCGATGAACACGCTCACGAACACCGTGCCGAGCGCAAGCGTTGAGCGACGCAACCGAAAGCGCGGCGCCACCTCAGGATCCCCCAAACGCGCCCAAGCGCATTGACGACCGCCTCACGCGCTTCTAACCTCAGCCATCATGATTACGCCTCTCGATCGGTTGCTCGACCTGCTTGCGACGCGCTCGGCGCGCCGCGGGACCTTCACTCTCGCCTCGGGACGCCAGTCCAACCTCTACATCGATGCCCGCCTGACGACGATGAGCCCCGAGGGGCTCGCGACCATCGGGCCGCTCGCTCTCTCGGCGATCGCCGCCGCCGGATGGCATCCTGATGCCGTCGGCGGACTGACACTGGGCGCGGACCCGGTGAGTTATGCTATCGCATATGCCAGCGCACTCGCCGGAATGCCGGTACGCGCCTTCACGGTTCGGAAGGAAGCGAAGACGCACGGTACAGGCAAGCGCATCGAGGGGCCTTTCCGGGAAGGCGACCGCGTGGTCGTGATCGAGGACGTCATCACGACCGGTGGATCGGCGATCAACGCCATCGCCGCCGTACGGGCCGCGGGCGCGACCGTCCTTGGCGTTCTCGCCGTGGTGGACCGCGAAGAGGGTGGCGGCGAAGCGATAGCCGCTGCAGGAGTCACCGCAATCGCTCTTGCTCGAGCGTCAGCGATCGTCGCCCGTATGCCTGCAGCGGCGCCGTAGTGCGCTAGGCGGCCGCCTTCGCGTCCGGCCGCGGTGCTTGCCGCAGTGTGCGAATGCCCGAACGAACGGCCAGTGGACGCAAGGAGCACAGGCGCGCGAGGTACGGCAGCACCAAGTCCTGCCGAAAACGTTCCCCCATGCGTTCCCCGTCGTACCGCTGCCGGAATTCACCCGCCGTCATTCGTAACAAGGAGCGCACGTGGCGCCCGAAACTCTGCGGCGAGGAATAGTCGAGGTGGTTCGCGACATCCGCCAAAGAGAGACCGGTGTTCTCGAACAGGCGCGCCGCGCGAATCAACCGCGCGTATGCGAGGTATCGTTTGGGGGCCGGAAGTCTCGCCCGAAAGAATCGACTCGTCATCGTACTTGGCAGCACCTGTAGCCGGCGCGCCAGTTGTCGCACGGTCGCCACGTGTCCCTCGTTCGAGAACAGGAGCTCGAAGAACCGCCAGCAATCCTCCGGCGCTCCTTCGAGGTCGGCCCGGAGATTCGCGCTCATGAGGCGATCGACGTCACGGGAAGCCTCGGTGCCCAAAAGTTCGCGCAACCGGCCCCACCCACTGGGATCACGAACGTCGACCAGCGCGCGCACCCCACAGTTCCCGAGCGCCAGAACCGTCTCGGCATTCCGCGCCCCCGTGTGCGCGGAGAGCAGCGCGACCGCAGGAATCCTCGGGAATTCCCGCACGATCGCCGCCATGCGCGCCGGCTCTTCACTGACGCAGCGGTTCACCGACAGCAGGATGGCGCTCACGCGCCGCTCGCGAAGATCCCGGACCACATCTTCAAAGCGGTCGCGATGGATCGTGCGGTAACAGCCAGCGCCGGCATCATCGACGCGGCGGCGTTCTCCTGGCTCGAGAATCGTCGTGACAGGCGCAATGTGAACAGGGGTCGTTTGGGACATGACGCACTCCGGGTGAGGGATCCAACACGCGATGATGTGTCCCCCCTGTCACCGGAACGTCACTTGCTGGCAGCACCAAACAGGCTCCGCGTCACTCGGCGTGCGATCGCACACGCCTGCGTCGAATCGCTCCACCCGTGCACCAGACGACCGCCGCCACTATCTTTCCAATGGGAATCCCCTGGCCGGATGGTCGCGTCGCAGAAGCTGGACCTCTGCGCCGAGGAAAGTCCGGGCTCCATGGACAAGCTGCCAGGTAACGCCTGGGCACCTCCTTGTGGGGTGACGGACAGTGCCACAGAAAACAAACCGCCCGTGTTCTACGGGTAAGGGTGAAAAGGTGGGGTAAGAGCCCACCGCGTTCGTGGTAACACGGACGGCACGGCAAACCCCAGCTGGAGCAAGGCCGAATAGGCGGCGAGCAGCAGTCCTCTGCGCTCAAAGACGCCGCGGGTAGGCTGCTGGAGGGTGCGGGCGACCGTACCCCGAGAGAAATGACCGTCCGGCGTGAACGTGCGCCGACAGAACCCGGCTTATAGGCCAGGGGATCTCCCCTCTCTCTTCGCGTCAGGTCTTCATGTCTTTTTCGCTTCGGCAGGGTCTGCTTTGGGTTGTTGTGGCGGCCGCTGGATGCCGCGGCACGGTCCCAGAGCAGGTCTTCACGAAGCCTGCGCCGCCCGAGGTTCCGGCGGCTCCGAGCGAGCCATCCGGCGCGTGGGTGCCCAGCCCAGCGACCTCGCCAAGCCCCTATTTGATCGATCACACAGCGATCGTTCGCGTGAGCGCGGACGCCACCACCAGCCGCGAGGACAGCATCTCGTCGCACCTCGCCGCCCGCTTCGTCACCGAGGCAGGCGGCCGTTTTCGCGGTCACATCGCCGCGTTCGAGGTTCGAGGTCCCGGACAGCCGATGGGCACGCCGGCGGGTGTCGTCTTTCCCATCACGTTCAGCGGCTCTATCACAGCTTCAGGGGTGGTTCGCTCCATGGAGCCGGATACGCTTCCCGAGTGCAGGTCCGCCGTGAACGCCGCCACACTCGCCTCGCGTGATCTCTGGATGCGGCTTCCAGATACACTGCGAATCGGCACGAAATGGACGGATTCCACGACGGCGACATCTTGTCGGGATGGCGTGCTGTTGGCGCTCACGGTGTCGCGTGCATACCGCGTGACCGCGGCTGAGGGACGCGGACAGGACGCGGTGCTGCTCGTCTCGCGCACACAGCGGCTCCGGGCGACTGGGACGGGCACCCAGTGGGGCGAGGCCGTCCGGGTCGAGGGCGCTGGAGACGGGGAAATGGCGCTTCGCCTCAGCGCATCAACGGGCGCAGTGCTGGACGCGGTGGGCCGCTCTACGCTGACTCTATCGTTCGTGAGCGCGCGCCGACGTCAGCGTGTCGACCAAGCAACCGTGACGCGGATCGCTGCGGCTAAATAGTATCGCTTCGACTATTATTAGCCGGTCAGTCGACGAGTCGCAGCGGCATCAGCAACGCAAGATACTTCGACGGATCGGCCCACCCTTCGGGTTCGATCGTCGCGGCACGCTCCGGCGCCTTGAAGGTCATGCGGATCTCGTCGGTCGGCATGTACCGAAGGATCTCGAGCAGGTACGCGGCGTTGAAGCCTATGTCGAGCGGATCCCCGGTGAAACGTGCCGGCAGTTCATCCTGCGCCTCGCCGAGGTCCGGCGTGCTCACACTGAACTTCACCATCCCGGCGTTGAACGACAGCCGGATGCGATGCGTCTGGTCGGACGCGACCACGGACATGCGCTTGAGGGCGCTCGCGAACGCAGACTTGTCGAGCAGGGCGACCTTGTCATTCTCCTTCGGGATGACCTGGTCGTAGCTCGGGTACGGACCCTCAATCAGCCGCGTGTAGACCGCGGTGAACGGTGACCGGAAGCCCAGGTGGTTCTCTCCCTGCGCCACTTCAAGCTCTTCTTCGGCCGGGAAGAGGCGGCGGATCTGTTCGAGCGCCTTCGGCGGGATGATGAGGTCGGCGTTCGGGCCGGTCATCTTCACGGGAACATCCATCTTGGCGAGACGATGTCCGTTCGTGGCGACCATCCGCATGTGCTCAGCGCGCAACTCCCAGAGGACACCGTTGAGGATCGGCCGGCTCTCTTCGGTCGATGCAGCAAACGCCGTGTGGGAGATGAGCTTTTGGAGGTCTCCGGATGGGATCCTGATCGCTTTGTCGAAATGCACCGCCGGAAAACTCGGGAACTCGCTCTTTGGGAGTCCGAGAAGCTTGAACTTCGAGCGGCCGCACTCAAGGGTGATCCGCTGATCTCCGGACGCGGAGATCTTGACTGGCGCCGGCGGAAGTTCCCGTGCGATCTCCGAGAGTTTTCGCGCAGGGATGGTGATTGCGCCGGCGGATTCAACGTCCGCCGTCACCTCCGTGCTCACCGCAATATCGAGGTCGGTACCCGAGATACGGATGCCCTTCTCGGTCGTTTGCACGAGAAGGTTCGAGAGCACGGGAAGTGTCGTCTTTGACGGCACAGCCGGCGCTACCGCGGCGAGTCCTTCCTGCAGCTTCTCACGCGAGATCGTGAAACGCATCCCTGTCGGGTCCCTGAAAGGTGTGGAATCCCCACCGTACTATCTGTTACTGAGAGTAATTTCTAATTCTCGCAGTAGTAGTAGTAAGGTGTGGAAGGTGGAAAAGCAATACAACTCCTTTCGGCGCTTGAACTTCTCTCATCTCAGCTGATGTGAATCCGCCGTGGGAAGATCCGGCAGGCTGTAGACTACCAGGCCCACGGGGCCGGAACGAAGAAACTCTCCCGGCTCACTGTTCATATCGCAGCGATTCCCTCACCTTCTCCACACGATCCCGGAATTCCGCATTCCCCCTCATCTCCTCCGAGACCCTTTCCAGGCTATGGATAACGGTGGAGTGGTCGCGGCCTCCAAAAGCGTGACCGATCTCGACGAGCTGGAGTCCCAGTAACTCGCGTGAGAGAAACATCGCGACCTGCCGCGGAACGGTCAGTGTTTTTGTCCTGGTCTTGGACTGCAGCCCTTCCAGGGTCACGCCCCACTCACCCGCCACGCGCTGCTGGATGGTGCGCATCCGATCATGCCGCGAAGACTTGGGCGGTGCGTCATCGTTCCGTTTCAGTTTGTCGCGCAACGCTTCACGGGCGAGGTCAACGGTCACGACCCGGCGCTTGAGCGAGGCGAAGGCGAGGAGCTTGATGATCGACCCCTCCAGCTCGCGGACGTTCGCCTGCACATGGTCGGCGACGAAATGCAACACATCGTCGGGAAGGGTGTGCTCCAGGTGATCCGCCTGTGCCTTTTCGCGCAGGATGGCGATCCGATGCTCAAGATCCGGCTGGGTGACATCCGCGACCATTCCCCACTCGAACCGTGAAACGAGCCTGGCTTCGAGTTTCGCGATGGATGACGGAGGGCGGTCACTGGTCAGGACGATCTGGCGTCCCGCTTCGTAGATGGCGTTGAACGTATGGAAGAACTCTTCCTGTGTCGCTTCTTTGCCGCTGAGGAACTGGACGTCATCCACGAGCAGGAGATCTGTTTCACGGTACCTGCGCCGGAAGTCGGCCATCGACTTCTTCGCGATGGACGTGATGACGTCATTCGTGAACTGCTCGGTGCTGATATAAGTGACCCTTGCCGAGGGGTTTCGCTGGAGAATCTCATGCGCGATGGCCTGCATCAAGTGCGTCTTGCCGAGTCCTGTGTTTCCGTAAATGAACAGCGGGTTATAGGTCTTGCCTGGGGCATTGGATACGGCAGTGGCCGCCGCCGCTGCGAGTTCATTCGATCGGCCGACGACGAAGTTTGCGAACGTGTATCGGATGTTAAGAATACTTAAAATGATGCTATTGTCGCGCTGTACTGGCGTTATGGTGCCGCCATTTTGCGGTACAAAAAGGTCCATTTGTGAGCGAGTCACGCGCTCCTGTTGTACGCGGAGCACGATCTTGATCGGCGTTCCGAGGCAGACGGGACCGTAACTTTCGAGCAGCGCCGAATGTTTGTTCTCGTTCCACTCGACCGACCACTGATCGGGTGCGGTAAGAACGAGTTCCGATCCCGAGAATGCCGCCGGCTGAAGCGGAATGAGCCAGGTGTCCACGACATGCTCCGGGAGCTCGGTCTTCGCCCGGTCGAGGAGTCGTGTCCAAACTTCAGCGGCGGTGAGGGTCATCTGGCGTGTGCGAGGCGGTACAAAAGCGGGGAGCGAACGTACCCCTGCCGATGTGGATAAGTCAATACTCGAGATAGCAAGCCAGAAAGGGTGGACTTGACCTATCTCTAGGAGAGCGATACGTTTAGCGGTCTGTCTTCTCGTAAAATCGCGCACAGTTTTCTTTTGGAGTTTGCATGGGTAAGCCGACGTATCGTCCGCGCAACAAGCGTCGTATCAAGACGCATGGTTTTCGCACGCGGATGGAAACCAAGTGGGGCCGCGCAGTGCTGAGCCGCCGCCGCAAGAAGGGGCGCAAGCGCCTCACCGTTAAGCTCCCGTCGAAGTACGCTGGCGCCTAAGCGTCGTGGGTTGTCGCGCGCTACCCGGCTAACGCGGGCTGCGCATCTCGACGCCGTTCGACTGAAAGGGAAGCGGGTCCGAACCGCGGTGTTCGAGGTTCGGTATCTCGCTTCCCTTTTGCGTCACCCCCGGGTTGGTCTCGTGGTGCCGAAGCATTCGCACAACTCCGTCGAGCGCAATCTTGTCAAGCGTCGGTTGCGCGAACTGTTGCGACTTGAGATCCTGCCGTTTCTTGGCCCCATGGATGTGGTCATTCGCGCCGCGCCTGCGGCATACGACGCCAGCTTCGAGACGTTGCGCGATGCCGTGCGTCGTGCGCGCGAGAAAGTGCTGGCGCCCGGTACCGCATGATGCGGCACGTTTTCATCTTGATGGTGCGCGCGTATCAAGTCGGGATCTCGCCCCTCTTGCCACCCTCGTGCCGCTATTATCCAACCTGTTCGGCCTACGCGATCGAAGCGCTCAAGAAGCACGGGGCGTTGCGCGGCGGCTGGATGGCAGCGCGGCGGATCGCGCGGTGTCATCCGTTTCGTCCGGGCGGTTTCGATCCGGTCCCCTAACTCTCGTGTGATTCGCTGATGGAAAAGCGTTTTTTCCTGGCGCTCGTGCTGACGGGCATCGTGGTCGCGGTGACTCCGCTCCTCGTACCGAAGCAGCCGGCACCGGTCTCGATCGCGACGGCGTCAGACTCGACAGCGACGGCCTCCGCCTCGCCGGCGTCACCGGTCGCGGCGGCTACGGCGGCAGGTGCCGTGGCCGCACCGACGGCACCTCCCACGCAGGCGGCGTTGCCTGGAACTCCCGCCGAGACGCTCGTCGTGCAGACGGCGCTGAGTGCGGTGTCATTCAGCACGCTCGGCGCGGCGCCGTTCGCGGTGCGCGCCGACAGCTATCCGGCGCTGAACACCGGCGCACGCGGACCCGTGGTGCTCAAGAACGGGCGCGAGCCCCTCCTGCGCTACCGGGTCATCACGGGGACCGACACGATCGCGTTCGATCGCAGTGTGTTCACGGTCGCACGCGAGGGCGCGCCGAACGACACGTCGGTGACGTTCACGGCGATGCGAGGCACCGCCGAGATGCGCGTGCAGTACCGATTCGCGCGCGATTCGTATGTGGCGCGCACGGCGGTCTCCGTCAGCGGGCTCACCGGTCCGGCTTTCTTGTTAGTGGACCTTCCCCACGGATTCGACACCCAAGAAGCCGACAGTGTGGGCGATGTGCGGCTTTTGGCGTATTCAGTGAAGCCCGTGACACAGAATGCGCGCGGGACGCCGTTCGCCAAGCTGGATGAAGGCGAGAAGAAGCTTGAGGCGGGTCCGCTCACGTGGGTCGTGGCGAAGGACAAGTACTTTCTCGTCGGTCTGCTCACCCCACAGGGTGGCAAGCCGTTTGCCGAGGTGCATCTCGAGGGCGGTCCCCGCATCCGCAAGCAGGCGACACACGGATCGGCGACCGCGGTGATGGCGCTCGACAACGGCCGGGCTGAGTTCGAGCTCTATGCCGGTCCGCAGTCGTGGCAGCGGCTGGTGAAGATGGGGCGCGAGTTCGAGACTGCCAACCCGTACGGCGGCTGGCTGCAGCCGATCGTCCAGCCTTTCTCGACGATCGTGATGCGCATGCTGTTGTGGATGAAGAAGACGGTCCGTCTCGACTACGGATGGGTGCTCGTCATCTTCGGCGTGGCGGTCCGCCTGATCATGTGGCCGCTGAACCAGTCGGCGATGCGTTCGAGCATCAAGATGCAACGGCTTCAGCCGGAGTTGCAGGCCGTGCAGGCCAAGTTCAAAAGTGATCCGCAGAAGCAGCAACAGGAGATCATGCGGGTGTACCGAGAACACGGCATGAGTCCATTCAGTCCACTGGCGGGCTGTTTGCCGGCGCTCATACCGATGCCCGTGCTGATGGCGTTGTTCTTCGTGTTCCAGAACACCATCGAGTTCCGCGGTGTGCCGTTCCTGTGGCTTCACGACATCTCGCTGGCCGACCCGATCTACATTCTGCCGCTGGCGATGGGCGCGTCGATGGCGGTGTTGTCGTGGATCGGCATGCGCAACGCGCCGCCCAATCCGCAGGCGAAGATGATGGCGTGGATGTTCCCGGCGATGCTCACGATGGTTCTGCTGAACTCCGCCGCGGGTCTCAGTCTCTACTATTTCATCCAGAATCTCGCCGCGTTGCCGCAGCAGTGGTTGATCGCCAATGAGCGGGCCAAGGCGGCGACCACCTGAGGTGACGACGCCCGGCGCGCTCGTACGCGGCGATACGATCGCCGCACTGTCGAGTGCGCCGGGACGCGGGGCAGTCGCCATCGTGCGACTGAGCGGCGTCGGCGCCGAGCGGATCGGCCGGCAAGTGTGTCGGCCCTGGCCAAGCGTGCCGCGTTCGGCCACCCGAGTGATAGTGCGCGATCCGACCTCCGGCGACGTCCTGGATGATGCGCTCGCGACGGTATTCCCGGCGCCGCACTCATACACCGGGGAAACGGTCGTCGAGATCTCCACGCACGGCGGCAGCTACGTGCCGCAGGCGGTGCTCGCGGCGCTCGTCGCCGCCGGCGCCCGTCCGGCGGCGCCCGGCGAGTTCACCGAACGCGCGGTGCTCAATGGCAAACTCGACCTCGTGCGCGCTGAGGCGATCGCCGACCTCATCGATTCGCGCTCTCGGGCGCAGCACCGCGTGGCCATGGAGCACCTGTCGGGGACCCTTTCGCGCCAATTCGAGGCGTTGCGAAGCGCCGTCATCGAACTCGACGCACTCCTCGCGTTCGACATCGACTTTCCCGAGGAGGATGCCGGCGCGCTGCCGAGGGAGAGGATCGACGCGGCGTGCGGCGCCCTGCTTGCGCGTCTCGATGCCCTGCTGGCCACGGTACCGGCGGCGCAGTTGGGACGTGACGGCGCCACCATCGTCCTGGCGGGACCGCCGAACGCCGGAAAGTCGTCGCTGCTGAATGCCCTCGTCGGCGAGTCTCGCGTCATCGTGAGCGACATGCCGGGCACGACGCGGGACGCGGTCGAGGTGCTGCTCGAGCACGATCCCTGGCCCCTTCGCCTCGTCGATACGGCGGGACTTCGGGAGAGTGACGATCCCGTGGAGCGACTGGGCGTGGAGGTGAGCGCGCGCTATCTCGCCCGTGCGCACGTGGTGGTGGTATGCGCCGAACGCCCCGACGAACTGACGCGCGGCGCCGCGACCATCGCGGGATTCACGGAGGCGCCCCGTGTCGGGGCCCTGACGAAGTGTGATTTAGTATCACAGAGATACGAAACAGCGACCACGTCGTTCCCCGTGATCGCGGTGAGCGCCATGGAAGGGACGGGGTTGCAGGCGCTGTTGGACGCGATCACGCAGGCGGTGGCGACGAGCGTCACCGCGCCGCCGGCGGAGGTCCCCCTCGTGACGCGCGCGCGCCACCGCGCGGCGCTGACGCGCGCGCGCGACGAACTCGGGATGTTTCGCGAGGCTTGGGCCATGGATGCGCTGCCAGCGCCGGTGGCGTCGGTGCACGTGCGCGCGGCCGTGCATGCGCTGGACGAACTCATCGGCGTGGTGGACGTCGAGGACGTCTTCGCGAGGGTGTTCGCGAGTTTCTGCGTCGGGAAGTGACGCAGCGTCCGGCCTACGCGGTGCGCGCGGCCGAGTCGGAGACCGACTGCAGTTCCAGCGCTCCGGCGCGGAGGGCCCACGGGAGCCCCTTCTCCGCGATGGCGTCCTCCACCATTCGCGCGCCGAGGAAGTAGCCACCGCGCTCAGGCAGGACATGCCGCTGGACCGTGCGCGCCTCGTCGCTCATGCCACCCGAGAGGTAGCGCAATCGCAGGCCGAGGCCGGCGCGGTCGAGATCGTCGGCAACAGCACGGGAAAGCACCGCTTCGAGCTCGCGGATGCGCGCGTACTGTTTGCGGTGATAGCCGAAATACTCCCACGGTGCGTGCCCGGGACTCAGGCGTCGTGCGGCCTGCACCGCCAGTCCTTCGTTCACCACCAGCTCCCGGAGCGTGGCACTGCGTCCCGTTTCCCAGTACGAATAATTGCCCCCGGCCTCCGCCACGAGTTGGCGCATCTCGCTTCGGCTCTGGGGCGATGTGTACCGCACGCAGTGGGCGATCTCATGGGCGATCCACATCGGGAGCAGTTCGGGGTCGAGTCCGAGGGCGTGTGTGGTGGGATTCGTCGCGCCGGTGAAATGTTCAAGGCAGACGAACGCCACGCCACGCCCGTTGACGACGAGCTCCCCCGCGTTGGCCGCACCGACGCCGACCATGAGGACGACGTCGATGTGACTGTCGATCTCAAAGAGCTGACGACACTGTTCCTCTGCGGTCCGTGCGAGGGCCACCACGTCGGTCCGCGCGAGCATCGCGTGCAGATCATCGCGGTCGGCCGTGACCGTGTCGTTCACCACATCATCAAAGTGCGGACCAGCCGGCTCGATGACGTAATTGTGCCAGTACGCGTCGAGAATCGCGCGATGGGCCGCCATATAGCGGTGGTATGCCGCCACGGGTTCCGTGCTTTGCAGAACCGCAAAGAAATCCGGCAGCAGGTTGATCAGCATTGATGGGTGCGGGACATGCGAGCTGCGCAGCCCGACATCGGGCATGCGCAGAGAATATGGACACACACGTGATTGCGAACAAGTATACGCGAAAGCAAGCTGGTCGTGCATGCCGACACGGAACCGGTTCAGACGTCTTCAGGCTCTTGTGTTGGCGTGTGCGAGCTCAGCGGGTTCCGAACAGGCGATCGCCCGCATCACCGAGCCCGGGGAGGATGTAGCCGTGTTCGTTGAGCTGGCGGTCGAGCGCGGCGCAGAAGATGGGCACGTCCGGATGCGCTTCGTGCACGCGCGTGACGCCTGCGGGTGCCGCCACCAGGCAGAGAAAGCGAATGCGTGCGGCGCCGGCGCGTTTCAGCGCGCTGATCGCGGACACCGCGCTGCCGCCCGTGGCGAGCATCGGATCGAGCACGAGAAAATCGCGTTCGCCGGCTTCGCCGGGGATCTTGAAGTAGTAGTCGACGGGCTCGAGCGTGTCGTGGTCCCGGTAGAGCCCGATATGCCCGACCCGCGCGGACGGCACGAGTTTGAGGATCCCGTCGACCATCCCGAGTCCGGCGCGAAGAATGGGCACGAGTGTGAGTTTCTTGCCCGCGACACGCTGGCCGACGGTCCGCTCGAGGGGCGTTTCGACGTCCACGGGTTCGAGGGGCAGGTCGATCGTCGCCTCGTACGCCATGAGCATCGCGATCTCGTCGACGAGCTCCTTGAAGATCTTCGTGGGCGTCGAGCGATCGCGCAGAAGGGAGACCTTGTGCTGCACCAACGGGTGGCGCACCAGGGTAAGGCCGGGAAGCGAAGGGGTAGTCGGCATGGCGTGGAGTCTAGTATTATCGCGGATATGAAAGAATACCAAGCCGTGATCCTGCGCCGCACCCGCCATGCGCGCGAGGACGAAGATTCGCTCACCGACCTGCTGAACGAACGCAGTCGCGGGGGCTGGGAGCCGGCGATGATGTCCCAGGATACCACCCGCATGACGGTGGTGTTCGCACGCCGCGCGCAGCCGGACCGTTGACCGCCGGCGCGTGACCGAGATCCTGTTCTCGGGCGCCGCCCGCGAAGTGACCGGATCGTGCCATGTCGTGCACGTGAACGGCCGCACCGTGCTGCTGGACTGCGGGCTGCATCAAGGGCGTCGCGCCGACGTCCACCGGAAGAACCGGACACTGCCCGTCGACGTGCACCACATCGACGCGGTGGTGCTCTCGCACGCCCACATCGATCATGCCGGGCGGTTGCCGCTGCTGGTGCGGGCGGGGTATCGCGGCCCGATCTTCGCCACGAAAGCGACGGTCGACCTGTGCGAGATCATGCTCGCCGACTCGGCGCACATCCAGATGAAGGATGCGGAGTACCTGTCGCGGCGCCGGCAGGAGCACCTCGCGCCGCTCTACGACAACGACGACGTCGAACGGACCATGTCGCTGATGCGCGGCGTCCGGTACGACCGTCCGGTGGACGTGAGCCCGGGAGCCGTGGCCACGTTCGTCGATGCGGGGCACATCCTTGGCTCCGCGTCGATCGTACTTGACTGCACGGAACACGGTGCGACGCGGCGGCTGGTCTTCAGCGGTGACATCGGGCGGTCCGGGCTGCCGATCATTCGGGATCCATCGCCGCCGGCTGGCGCCCACACCGTCCTGATGGAGAGCACTTATGGCAATCGCGACCACACGAGCGTCCTTGGGGCCAAAGACGATCTCGCCCGCGTCGTGAAGGAGACGGCGGCGCGGGGCGGCAAGGTGCTCATCCCGGCCTTCGCCGTGGGACGTACGCAGGAACTCGTCTACGACCTCCATCAACTGGTCGATGCCGGAGTGATCCCGCGGCTGCCGATCATCATCGACAGTCCACTGGCGTCGCGGGCCACCACGGTGTTCGCCGCGCATCGCGAGGTGTTCGACGAGAGCGAACCGATGGTGCGTTCGCACCGAGATTCGAGCGAAGGGCTGTTCGCCTTCCCGTTGTTACGGTTCACCGAGTCGATAGAGGAATCGAAGGCATTGAACCATCAGGGCGGACCGATGGTCATCATCGCAGCTTCGGGGATGGCAGAATCAGGCCGCATCCTGCATCACCTACTGAATGGCATCTCCGATGCACGCAACACGGTTCTCGTGGTCGGTTTCATGGCGGAGCACACCCTTGGGCGGCGCATCGTCGAACGCCAGAGCGTGGTCCGCGTGTTCGGCGATGAGATCCCACTGAAGGCGCAGGTCGCCGTGATCGGCGGATACAGCGCGCATGCCGACCGCAGTGAACTTCGCTCGTGGATCGATGCGGTGCGAGCCCAATCACCGGCGCTGGGTGATGTGTGGCTCGTCCATGGAGAGACCGTGTCGCAAGAGGCCTTCTCGGAGACCCTGCGCAGCGACGGATATCGCGTCCACTGTCCCGAACCGGGAGCACGCGCGGTCGTATAGCGCCGGGAGGCAAGTTCCTCCCGCGCGCGGCGCCGTCCGAGTAGTTTGCCCGCATGGATCGTCCGCCCCGTCCGCTGTACCGATCGAAGCCGTTCGTCTTCGGGGTGGCAATCACTGCCGCCGTGCTGTGGCTCAGTTCCGTGACTTTTGCGTTATCGTTCCATCTACCTCCTTTATGGGCATCTCCAACCAGCGTTTCACATACATTAACACCCATTTGTCATTTGGCAATATGTGCGTCACTGCTTTTAACATTACTTCATGGTCTATCTCATCGAAGAACTTGCTGATGTCCATGTCTATCACCCAATCTTTACTGATACAATTATCTTTAATTGTCATGAGTGCATCATGCGCACTTTTCATCGGTCGATAGCCATAAGAATGCTCGTGAAAAAGATGGTCAATTCGTTGCTCCATATACTCCTTGACTACGGCTTGAGCTATACGGTCTCGCAAGGTCGGTATCCCCAACTTGCGTTTCGTACCATCCTTCTTCGGTATCTCAACTGCTCTCACTGCCTGTGGCAGATAACTCCCTGACGCTAGCCTGTTCCATATAACGTAGCAGTTGTTCATGTAATTCTTGTCGAACTCCGCCCAACTTTCTTCGTCTATACCTACCGCTTTACCGCCCTGACGTACCTTCCAATAAGCCGCTACAACCCACTCTAATTCTATGGGTACTGTTTTTGTTACGTGTACATTCATCTTAAATCCTCCTTTCTTTTCAGTTGTTCTTGCGAATATTCACTTGATAACCCAATCCCTTCGCTCTTGCAAACTTTCATCTGCCGTCTTCACTACTATGGATTAGTCCGACTGCCACCTGATAACGTTTCAAGTTTACGTTATTCCCTTACAGGTGGCTCTCCCAAGTTCTTTAACGAAGCCTTCCGTTGGTTCGTGTCGTCTGTATACCGACGGAGACATGACCAGTAAACAGGTTGCCGTCATGCTTGTCCCTTACTCCTTAGCACGAGTAGGTTTTCTCCATAAGGTGAGTTTCGATACTTCATCGACGATTCCCTTGCGGTCACCTCCCAACAGATTACCTGACTGTTTAACCAGCCTTTTCTCTTAACGTTCACCACAGGCAGTTTACACCTTTTGCAGCTAAGAGTGGTTTGACAACCCCGCCTGCACAGCGTTGCCGATACCTCACAATAAGTTCACTTCCTTATCGCTGTATCATCTCCATTAAAACACGTCAGT
>CAIRBD010000065.1 GCA_903876745.1 uncultured Gemmatimonadota bacterium | reverse complement strand
GTCTCGTCTCGGGGTACCGCGCCGCGTTCTTCGCGGCGAGCGCGCAGGGGCACGACCAGGTCGCGCGCACGGCGGCGAAGTGCAAGCTGCCGTATGCGAGCGACGTGACCGAGTTCACCTTCGCCGGCGACAGCGTGACGGTGAAGCACCCGGGCTACACCAACAAGATCGTGCAGACGTTCGTGCTGAAGACGCCGCTGGCGATCATCTCGCTGCGCGCCGGTGCGGTGTTGCCGGCGGAGAGTGCGAAGGCAGGCGCCGTCGAGGCGATCGCCCCGGCGATCGACCCGGCGACGGCGCGCGTGAAGGTCACGTCCACCGAAGCGGGCAACCGCGGCAAGCTCGATCTTGGCGAAGCACCGGTCATCATCGCCGGCGGGCGCGGACTCAAGGAAGCGGCGAACTTCTCGCTCGTCGAGAACCTCGCGGCGGCGTTCGGCAACGCGGCCGTGGGCGCGACGCGTGCCGTGACCGACGAAGGGTGGCGTCCGCACTCGGATCAGATCGGACAGACGGGCCGTCTGGTGAGCCCCGACCTCTATGTGGCGTGCGGCATCAGCGGCGCCATCCAGCATCTCGCCGGGATGCGCACGAGCAAGTGCATCGTCGCGATCAACAAGGACAAGGAGGCCCCCATCTTCAAGGTGGCCGACTACGGGATCGTGGGCGACGTGATGGACGTGCTGCCGGCGCTCACGGAGGCCGTGAAAGCGGCGAAAGCGGGGGCGTAACCGCGTCGCAGGACTGAGGGAGCTGGGGCACCGTCGCCTGTCGTGGCGACGGTGCCCTTGCTACTTTTTCCCACATGACTGCCTCGCATGTAGTCTTCATGATCGTCCTCGCCGTCGCCGTGGGCTTCTTCAGCTACAACGTCCAGCGACTCATCGGCTACCTCCGCATCGGCCGCCTCGACGACTCGCGATGGGGGAACTTCCCCGAGCGATTCTGGAACTTCCTGCGCATCGGGATCTTCCAGGAGAAGATCTTCCGCGACTCCGTCGCCGGCCCGATGCACGCCGCCATCTTCTGGGGCTTCTGCATCCTTGGTGCGGGCACGCTCGAGGCGATCCTCGAAGGCGTGATCCCGCACTTTTCGTACAACCTCCTGTTCATCGAGCCGGTCTACAAGTTCTACGCGCTCAATCAGGACGTGTGGGGCGCGCTCGTGCTCGCCGCCGTGGCCTTCGCGCTCTTCCGCCGCCTCACCAAGCGCGTGAAGCGCCTCCTCGGCGCCGAGACGCACCCGAACGACCCGCTCCTCATCCTGAGCTGGATCGGCGCGCTGATGGTGACGATGTTCCTCGCCGGCGCCTTCCTGGACGTCGGCTATCCGGGCGAGCCGGTGGTGCGGCCGATCACCTTCGCGGTGTCGCGGGCGTTCACGTGGATGAACCCGGTGACGGCGCAGGCGCTCGCCGAGGACTTCTGGTGGATGCACGTGCTGCTCGTGCTCGGCTTCTTGAACTACCTGCCGTTCTCGAAGCATCTGCACGTGGTCGCGTCGCTGCCGAACGTGTATCTGTCCAACACCAACGGGCCCGGCCAGGTCGGCGTCATCAAGGCGATGGACCTCGAGGGCGACGTCGAGGTGTTCGGCGCGAAGGACGTGGAGCATCTTTCGTGGAAGTCGCTCATGGACGGCTTCGCCTGCACCGAGTGCGGGCGCTGCACGAGCGTGTGCCCGGCGAACATCACGGGCAAGCCGCTCAGTCCGCGCAAGATCATGATCAACGTGCGCGAGCGGCTCGAAGAGAAAGCGCCGTTTCTCACCGGCGACACGACCTACGAGAAGGGGACGCGCGAGGCCGTGATAGCCAAGTCGCTCCTCGACGACTACATCACCGAAGAAGAACTCTGGAGCTGCACCACCTGCCGCGCCTGCGTGCAGGAATGCCCCGTGGGGCTCGACCAGCTGTCCGTCATCCTCGAGATGCGGCGCAACCTCGTGCTCGGCGAGTCGCGGTTCCCCGAAGAGGTGATGCCGGCGTTCGAGTCGATGGAGCAGCGCGGGTCGCCGTGGGCGTTCGACCCGGGCGAGCGCGGCAAGTGGGCCGACGGGATGAACATCCCCACGATGGCCGAGATGGCCGAGCGCGGGGAGCGGCCCGAAGTGCTCTACTGGGTGGGGTGCGCCGGTTCGTTCGACGACCGCGCCAAGAAGACGACCGTCGCTTTCGCGAAGATCCTGCAGGCGGCGGGCGTGCGTTTCGCCATCCTCGGCCAGGAAGAGAAGTGCAACGGCGATCCCGCGCGGCGCATGGGGAACGAGTACCTGTATCAGATGCTCGCCAAGGACAACATCGAGATGATGAACAAGTACGGCGTGCAGACCATCGTCACGGCGTGCCCGCACTGCTTCCATCAGCTTGGCAACGAGTACGAACAGTTCGGCGGTCACTACGAGGTGGTGCATCACTCGACGTACATCGCCGCGCTGCTCGAGGCGGGGCGCATCCCGATCATCGAGGAGCTGCACGCGCCGGTGCGCACGTTCACGTACCACGACTCGTGCTACCTCGGACGCTACAACCAGGTGTACGAGGCGCCGCGCGACGTGATCAAGCGCGCCCTGCCCATCGTGAACCTCGTGGAGATGCCCCGCTCGCACGACAAGGGACTCTGCTGCGGCGCGGGCGGCGGCCGGATGTGGATGGAGGAGAAGACCGGCAAGCGCATCAACGCCGAGCGTGCGGATGAGGCGCTGGCGACGGGTGCGGACGCGATCGCCGTGGCCTGTCCGTTCTGCATGACGATGCTGAACGACAGCGTGACGAGCCGCGATTCGCACGTCGCGGTGTATGACATCGCCGAAGTGGTGGCGGAGCGGATCG
>CAIRBD010000064.1 GCA_903876745.1 uncultured Gemmatimonadota bacterium | reverse complement strand
TATCCGATGCTGGCGCTCTCCGGGCTCTTCTATCCGGTGGAGAAGCTGCCGCGCGTGCTGCAGGGGGTCGCGTATCTGATGCCCACCACGCACGCCGTGGCGTTGTTGCAGGGCGTGTGGGACGGATCCGGCTGGGGCGCGCATTGGGTGAATGCCACAGCGCTCGTGCTCCTGTTTGCGTTGTTCACCGGACTCTCGACCCGCGTATTCCGCTGGGAGTGAGGGCACGCGCCGGCGACCGCCGGTGCCGCACCGATTCTTCGAGGATTGACCATGCTGCGTCGTGATGTCGCCGTCATCGCTCTCGTGACCGCCGCCGGATCGCTCGGTGTGCCGTCGCTCGCCCACGCGCAGGACCGGCTGAAGACGATGCCCGGCTACGAGCAGTTCACGAAGATGTCGCCGCTGTATCAGGGCGCCGTGAAGTCGGGGAGCGTGCTCGGCGGCGGCTTCGGTGGCCGCGGTGGACGTGGCGGCGCCGGCGGTGCACCTGCCATCACGTGGTCAGCCGATGGCAAGAGCGTGGACTACGCGTGGGACGGCAAGCGCATGCGCTTCGACCTCGCGAAGAAGACGGCGGCCGTCTCGCCCGACAGCGCGACCCCCGCTCCCGACGCGCCAGCTCCTGCCGGCCGCGGAGGGCGCGGCGGCGCGCCCGGAGCGAACGCGGGTGCCACCAAGGGGTGCGGCGGCGAAGTGATCCCTCCGCCTGAACGCGGTCGGCAGCGTCCCGTCGCGCCGTCGGCCGACGGCAAGCTCCTCGCCCACTATCGCGAGCGCAATGTGTTCGTCTGCCAGGCCGACGGCTCCGGCCAGACGCCCGTCACCACCGACGGCAGCGAGAAGGACCGCATCAAGTACGGCACCGCGTCGTGGGTGTACGGCGAGGAACTCGCGCAGACCACCGCGATGTGGTGGAATCCCGCGAGCACCAAGCTCGCGTATTTCCGCTTCGATGAGAGCAAGGTCCCCGATTTCTACATCACGCAGGACGAGACCAAGCTGCAGACGAAGGTCGACGTCGAGGCCTATCCCAAGTCCGGTGTGCCGAACCCGATCGTCGAACTCAACGTGTACGATGTGGTCGCGAAGAAGAGCACCCGCATCGACGTGCGCGACGGCAAGCCGTTCACCAACGACGTGCTCGGTCACTACGTGTACGACGTGACGTGGTCGCCGAACGGTGCCGAGCTGCTCATCCACCGCACCAACCGCCGCCAGAACGTGCTCGAGCTCGCGGCCTGCTCGCCGGAGACCGGCCACTGCCGCGCCATCATCCACGAGGAGTGGGCCACGGGGTGGGTGGAGAATCACCCGCCCATGCGCTTCCTCGCCGACAGCAACCGCTTCCTCTGGGAATCGGAGCGCAACGGGTTCAAGAACTACTATCTGTATGACCTGAGCGGAAAGCTGCTGCAGACCGTCACGAACCATCAGTTCGAGGTGGCGGGCATCGTGCGCGTGGACGAGAAGAGCAACACGCTCTGGTACATGGCGCGCGACGGCGACAACTACATGAAGACGCAGCTGCACAAGGTGGGGCTCGACGGCAAGAACGATCGCCGGCTCACCGATCCCGCCTTCACGCATCAGGTCGATCTCTCCACCGACGGCAAATGGTTCGTGGACGTGGCGCAGTCACACGACCAGGCGCCGGTCTCGCGCGTCGTGGAGGTCGCGAGCGGCAAGGTGGTCGGTGAACTCGCGAAGAGCGACGTCTCGCTCATGGAGCAGCGCGGGCTGCGGAAGGCCGAGGTGTACCAGTACCTCGCCGCCGACGGCAAGACGCCGCTCTATGGTGAGATCTGGTTCCCCTCGAACTTCGACGCCTCGAAGAAGTATCCAGTGCTCACGGGCGTGTACGGCGGGCCGGCTGCCGGCAACAACGTGCCCACGGAGCAGTTCAGCGGCGGCAATGCGCAGACGGAGTATGGCTTCATCGTCGTGTCGATCTCGTCGCGTGCCGCGCCGGGGCAGGGGAAGCGCACGCTCGACGCCATCTACATGAAACTCGGCCAGACCGAGATGGACGACATGGCCGAGGGGATCAAGGCGCTCTGGAACCGCCCGTACATCGACAAGAACCGCGTCGGCATCTACGGCACGTCGTACGGCGGCTACACCTCGGCGATGGAGATCCTGCGTCATCCCGAGGTGTTCACGGTCGCGTCGGCGGAGTCGCCGGTGACGGATTGGCGCCACTACGACACGATCTACACAGAGCGCTACATGTGGATCCCGGAGGAGAACAAGGACGGCTACGACAAGGGATCGGCGATGACGTACGCCAAGGATCTCACCGGGCGCCTCATGCTGTACTACGGCACGCTCGACAACAACGTGCACAACACCAACATGATGCAACTCGTGAAGGCGCTGCAGGGTGCCGGCAAGAGCTTCGAGTTGCAAGCCGGCCCCGACATGGGGCACACGGCGCTCATCGGCGGCCGCCGGATGGAGTTCTTCATCGAGAATCTCGTGCAGCACCCGGAGCGCATCCACGCCGGCTACGAGAAGCCCGTTCCGTGAGCACGTGGAACATCGCCCTCGGTGCGGTCGGCGAGGCCACGGAGATCGTGACGCCCGAGCGCACCGTCGGCCACCACCACCCACCGATGCCGCTCGTGTACGGTACGCCGTTCATGATCTTCCTGATGGAGATCGCCGCGGCGAACGCCATCCAGAAGGACCTGCCCGAGGGGTGGTTGTCGGTGGGCGTGGACGTGAACATTCGCCATCTCGCGGCAACGCCGGTGGGCGCGTCGGTCACGGCGCGCGCCGTCGTGACCGGCGTGACGGAGAAGTTCGTCACGTTCGACGTCGAGGCGCACGACGGCGTGAATCTGATCGGACGCGGCACGCATTCGCGCGCGCCGGTGGAACTCGCGCGCTTCGAGCGGGCGATGGCGGCGCGCACCGCGGGGTGATGTCGCGGCGGCCACGCGCCGCCGCGGCCGCTCACGGCAACGCGATGCGCGGCGGCTTGCCCGATGACGGCCGCGTGAACGACGCGCCGGACGCCGTGAATCCGTCCACGAACCCGCCGTGTTGCAGGAAGAACTGTCCGTTCTCGACCCCCATCCAGCGGTCGAGCCGGTTCTCCTTGCCTGTGGCGTCGTGGCTGAACGTCGCGGTGGTGAGTTCCCGCCATTCGCCGCTCGCGAGCCGCACCCACTGTGCGCCATAGAGAGCCTTGCGCACGATGTTCCCGCTCGAGCCGCCGAAGTTCTCGCTGAACGAATACAGGCGGCGCAGCCCCTGACCGTCCTTCGGGGCGCGGAATGACGCGATCAACTGCCAGCGCTGTTTGTCTGGATGGAACCAGTAGCCGCTGTAGATCGTGTGCGTGCCGTCGATCGCCGCAGTGACGAAGAACCGCTGCGTGGAGCCGGTCTTCCAGTCGTACACGAGGTGCGAGTGTCCGCCGGTCCCCTCGTTGCCGAACACCTCGGCCACGACGCCCTCGCCTTTCCCCAGCAGTCGCACCTGGTCGTCCGCAGCCACCGTGCTGCGGTCTTTCGCGTTCGTGCCGTCACCCGCGTCCCACACGGAGAAGATGATGCGCCGCTCCGTGGGCGAGTTCACCTGCATCCCGAAGTACCCGCGCGCGAACCCGGTGGCCATGTAGTACGTGTTCACCGGATCGGCGACGGCGGTCACTTCGTCGTAGAACCCGGTGATCACGAGCGCGGTGTCCACGGGGTAGCGGAGATGCACGCTCGCGGCGTTGCGGCGTGCGTCGAGATTGAAGTGCGCACCGGTGAGGGGAGCGCCGTCAAGCAGCAGGGCCGCGACGCGCACCGCGGGGCTCTCGTCGCGCGCCGACTGTGACGCGAGCGCGAAGCGCACGTACCCGGGCCCCGCCACCCGCACTGCGCCGAACGGCAC
>CAIRBD010000063.1 GCA_903876745.1 uncultured Gemmatimonadota bacterium | reverse complement strand
GGTTCAGTCGGCCGGCGCGGCGGTCGAGGGCGCGAAGACGCTGCCGGGCGTGGGCCAGTGGATCGTCGATCTCGTCCCGGCGAATCCGGTGAAGGCCGCGGCCGACGGCGCGATGCTGCCGCTCATCGTCTTCGCCCTGGCGTTCGGCGTCGCGCTCACGCGCATCGCCTCCGACCGGCGCAAGGCGCTGCTCAAGGTGCTCGAAGCCGTGCAGGAGGTGTCGCTCGTGCTCGTGAGCGCCGTGCTCTATGTGGCACCCATCGGCGTGTTCGCGCTCTCCACCACGCTCGCCGCGAAGCTCGGCCTCTCCGCCGCGGGCGCGCTCGCGACGTATGTGCTCGTCGTCTGCGGCGTGACGGTGCTGTACAACGTCGTCGTGCTGTATCCCGCGGCGGTGCTCGTCGGCAAGATGCCGCTCGCCCGCTTCGCGCGCGGCGCCTTTGCGCCGCAGGCGGTGGCGTTCTCCACGCGTTCATCGCTCGCCGCACTCCCCGCGATGCTCGAGGCGGCGCGCGGCCGGCTCGGCATCCCCACGTCGCTCGCGTCGTTCCTGCTCCCGCTCGCCGTCACGACCTTCCGCTGCGGCGCCGTGATGGGACAGGTGATCGGTGCGGTGTTCGCCGCCAAGCTCTACGGTGTGGCGCTCGGCCCGGGAGCGATCGTCGCCATCGCCGTGACGAGCGTGATCACGTCATTCTCCGTGCCGGGCATCCCGGGCGGCTCCATCATCATGATGGTCCCCGTGCTGCTCAGCGCCGGCATACCGGCCGAAGGGGTGGGACTCCTGCTCGGCGTGGACACGATCCCCGACATGTTCCGCACGGCAACGAACGTCACCGGCGACGTCACCGTGGCCGTCATCATGAACGCGCGCACGCCCGCCGGCGAATCACTCGGCACCGGCGGCGAGCACCGGCACACCGTGGCGGGACGGCTCATGACGGCGATCGACGATGACGACGACTGAGTGCTGATCCCACTGCTCTGCGCCCTGCCGTGGGTGCTCGTCCCGCTCGTGCTCGTGTGGCGGATGCGCGACGCGACGAGTCTCGACACGTTCTCGCCGCGCGCCCCGGACGACGCCCCGCACGTCACGGTGATCGTCCCCGCGCGCAACGAAGCGCGCAACATCGAGGGGTGCGCGCGGTCGATCCTCGCGTCCACCTACCCGCGCTTCGATCTCATCATCGTGGACGACCACTCCACCGACGGCACCGGTGACATCGCCCGTCGCATCGCAGCGGACGATGCGCGCGTGCGGGTGCTGTCCAATCCGGACCTTCCCGCGGGATGGTTCGGCAAGCAGTGGGCATGCCACAACGGCGCGCAGGGCGCCGCCGGCACGCTACTGCTCTTCACCGATGCCGACACGCGGCACGGCCCCGAACTGATCGCGCGCTCCGTGGCGGCGATGCGCGCCGGTCGCTCCGACCTGCTCTCGGTGGTCGGAGAGCAGACGCTCGTCGGGTTCTGGGAGCGGCTGCTGCAGCCGCACGTATTCTCGCTCATCCTGCTGCGCTTCGGCGGGCCGGGCGACGTGAGCCGCGCGACGAATCCGGTGGACAAGATCGCCAACGGCCAGTTCATGTTGCTCACGCGGGCGGGCTACGACCTCACCGGCGGCCACGACGCGGTGCGCGATCACGTGGCCGAGGATCTGCGGATGGCGCAGGAGTGGTGCCGGCACGGACTGCAAGTGGACTTCGTGATGGGGCGCGACTTCCTCTCCACCCGCATGTACGAGAGCCTCGGCGAGATCGTGCGGGGCTGGGGGAAGAACGTGTACGCCGCCGGGCGCGACACGTTCACGCTGGGACCCGTCGGGCAGGGCGTGCTGCGCGTGATCTTCCCGCTGCCGTCGCTGTGGGAGATCGCGCCGGCGGTGATGGCGGTACTCGGATGGGCCGGCATCGTCTCGCACGGTTGGGCGGTGTGGGGTTCGGCCGTGTACGTCGCGACCTCATGCTTCTGGGCCGTCGTGTACCGCTGGGCCCGTCAGCCGGTGTGGTACGCGCTGCTGCATCCGCTGGCGAGCGCGACGATCTTCTACATCTGTGCGCGTGCCGCATGGAAGGGCGACGCCGTGGAATGGAAGGGGCGCGCGTACACGTCGCCCTCCGCCACCCGTTAACTTCACCGCATGACCGTTCCGCGCCGCGCCGTACTGTTCGACCTCGATGGCACGCTCATCGATTCCGTGGGCCTCATCATCGCCGCCTTCCTGCACGCCTTCGAGGCGTTCGACGGCGACCGCCCCGGCGAAGCGGAACTGGTGCTGGGCATCGGTACGCCGCTCGTGACGCAGCTCTCACGCTACGCGCGCTCCGACGCCGAGCTGACGATACTGCGCGACCGCTACCGTGCGTTCCAGATCGCGCATCATGATCACATGGTGCGCGCGTTTCCCGGCGCGGTGGCGCTGGTGACCCAGTTGCGTGACCGCGGCGTCGCCGTCGCGATCGTGACCTCGAAGGGCGAGGAGTTCGCGCGGCGCGGCCTCGCGGTATCGGGATTCGACACGTTGTTCGAACTGGTGGTCGGCGTGGACTCCACCGTGCATCACAAGCCGCACCCCGAGCCGGTGCTCACCGCGCTCGCGCGGCTCGGTGTCGCGGCCGAGCACGCGACGTTCGTCGGCGATTCGCCGCACGACGTCGGCGCCGGGAACGCCGCGCACGTGCGCACGATCGGCGTGACCTGGGGCCCTTTCAGCCGAGCACAACTCGAGGCCGCGGCGCCGACGGTCATCTGCGACACGATGGACGAACTCGCCGCGCTCTGCCGCTAGCACGCGGCGCAACGCTTCGCCGCGACCGGCGATGATGCGGTGATGGCACCGGGGCGACACGACGCGATGTTCGCGGCGTGTCGCTTCTTCGTCACGCCGCCACGCGGCTCGCGCAGGTCCGCCGTCCGTCCGATCTCGACGCCGTCGCCGCTCTGCTGGGGTTCGGCGCCTTCGATCCGCTCGACGCGCGCGCCGCGTCGTCACTCGGGCTGAGCGACGCGGTGCGGCGCGCCGCCGTCGCGCGCGGGGCGGGCACGCTGCGCGTCCTGCGGTTCGCGTGCGATCCGCACGCGCCGCCGCGCGACACGGTCGCCCGCGCGTCAGCCCACCTCTCGACGCGTTCTCCGGAGCTCCTCTGGCTCGTCCTCGCCCTGCACGAACCGACGGGCACCGTCGTGGTAGCCGCGCCCGCACCCGGCGGAGGCACGCGTGTCGCCGCGCTCACCACCGAGACCGCGCGGGTCACCGATTCGGATGCCGAGACGCTCGCGGCGATGGCCGGCGCGTCGCAGGGCGTGGACGTGCTCGTGCACCAGCGATGGCGCGAACTGCTCGGCCGCGACGCGCTCACACGGCGGTTCTATAGAGAGCTCGAACGTGCCGTGGGCGATCTCGCGTCCACCGCGCACGGCGACGC
>CAIRBD010000062.1 GCA_903876745.1 uncultured Gemmatimonadota bacterium | reverse complement strand
GGAGAAGTTCGGCGGCGACTCGCTGGGCGAACTGCGCCGAAACCACGACGCATATCTCGCCCACATCGCATCGCGTCTCGGGAGTTGACGGCGTGAAGGGGCACCTGATCCTCGTCGGGCTACCGGGGGCGGGGAAGTCGACGGTGGGGCCGCTCGCCGCGCGGGAGCTCGGGTGGGCATACCTCGATCTCGACGAGCTGATCGAGCAGCGCACTGGGCATTCCGTGGCGGACATCTTCACGGAGCAGGGCGAGGCGGCGTTCCGCGAGCTGGAGCGAACGCTCACGATCGAGCTGCGCACGCTGCCGCCGATGGTGCTGTCCCCGGGGGGCGGCTGGGTGACGACGCCGGGCAACGTGGAGCTGTTGCGCCCGCCCGGCACGATGTTCTACCTCGAGGTTTCCGTCTCGACGGCGCTCAGTCGGATGGGAGTCGGGGTTGAGGCTCGTCCCCTGCTGGCGGGGCCCGATGCGGAGGGAAAGCTCGGCGCACTCCTCGACGCCAGAAAAACTTCGTATCTGCAAGCAAATCATACGGTTAGCGTTGAAATGCTGACGCCGACGGCTATTGCGCACCGTATAGTTGCGCTTGCGAGGGCCGCAACGACGGACTAGGATTGCCCACGTCTGCCGTTCGTACAACTATAGAGAGAATCTCGACCAGGCCGGGGCGACCATTCAGGCGTTTCCGGCCGCGAGTGTCCGGGGCATCATGGCAACGAAAAAGAAAGCCGCGACCAAGAAAGCCGCGACTAAACCAGCAGCAATCAAGAAGACGGCCGCCAAGAAGGCGGTCACCAAGCGTCGTGCGAGCGTGCCGGTCGCGGAGGACGCCGTCGCCGCCGCCGAGGTGGCGGTCGTGCCGTCGGGGAAGGCGCTCGTGATCGTCGAGTCGCCGGCCAAAGCGAAGACCATCGGCAAGTATCTGGGTTCCGGGTACTCCGTCAAGGCCACCGTGGGCCATATCCGCGACTTGCCGACGAAGACGCTCGGCATCGACCTCGAGAACGATTTCGAGCCGGATTACGTGACGATCCCCGGCAAGGAGAAGACCGTCGGGGAGTTGAAGGCCGCGGCGAAGAGCGCGCGTGCCGTGTTCATCGCGACCGACCCTGACCGCGAGGGTGAGGCGATCGCGTGGCACGTGCAGAGCCAGATCAAGGGGCGTTCGGCGCCGCCGATCAAGCGCGTGCTGTTCCACGAGATCACGAAGGACGCCGTGAACCGCGCCATCGAGCGCGCCGGCGACATCGACCAGCGCAAGGTGGACGCGCAGCAGGCGCGGCGCGTGCTCGACCGACTCGTGGGCTACAAGGCGAGTCCGGTGCTCTGGAAGACGGTGAAGAAGGGGCTCTCCGCCGGACGCGTGCAGACGGTGGCGCTGCGCCTGCTCGTGGAGCGCGAGCGCGAGATCCGCGCGTTCCGTCCCACGGAGTACTGGACGATCGCCGCGGCGCTGGAGCACGACGGCCAGCCGTTCACGGCCAAGCTGCACCACCTGGACGGGAACAAGCCGACGATCCCGAACGCCGAGACGGCGACGGCGATCCTCGACGATCTCGCCGGGCGCACGACGTTCGACGTGACCGACATCAAGCGCCGGGAGCGCCGCAAGAACCCGGCAGAACCATTCAAGACGAGCACGCTGCAGCAGGAAGCCGCGAAGAAGCTGGGCTACGGCAGCAAGCGCACGATGCGTCTCGCGCAGAACCTGTACGAAGGCATCGAGCTCGGTAAAGTGGAAGGATCGGTCGGTCTCATCACCTACATGCGTACCGACTCCACGCGCGTCGCCGAGAGTGCGGTGGCGCAGGCGCGCGACTATCTGCGCGAGCAGTACTCCGAGGCATTCCTCGCCAAGGCGCCCATGCTCTACGGCGCCGCCGGCGATTCGAACGCGCAGGATGCGCACGAAGGCATCCGTCCCACCGATCCCACGCGCACGCCGGATTCGGTGCAGAAGTTCCTGTCGCCCGAGCAGTTCAAGCTCTATCAGCTCATCTGGCAGCGCTTCATGGCCAGTCAGATGGCGCCGGCCGTGTTCGACACGACCACGGTGGACTTCGATTTCGCCGGTGCCGTGCACCGCTATCTGTTCCGGGCCACCGGCTCGGTGATCAAGTTCATGGGCTTCCTGTCGCTGTACAAGGAGTCGCGCGAGGAGGGCGAAGGCAAGGCGCTCGAGGACGAGCAGGCGCTGCCGGCCATCGAGCCGGGCGAGCAGGTGCCGGTTCGCGAAGTGAAGCCGACGCAGCACTTCACCGAACCGCCGCCGCGTTTCTCCGAAGCGTCGCTCGTGAAGGAGCTCGAGCGGCTCGGCATCGGCCGGCCGTCGACGTACGCGAGCATCATCAGCACGCTCACCGAGCGGCACTATGCCGAGCTCGAGCAGCGCCGGTTCTTCCCCACGCCGCTCGGCGAGAGCGTGGAGAAGGTGATGGTGAAGCAGTTCCCGCGGGAGTTCAACGTGGGCTTCACGGCGTCGATGGAGCGCGAGCTCGACAAGGTCGAAGAGGGGCGCGATGCCCTGGCAGCGTGTGCTCGAAGAGTTCTGGGCGCCGTTCGGCGAAGCGCTCTCGGCGGTGGACTATGAGGGGCTGATCCGCGAGGCACACGATCTCTCGGGGCTCGAGCACGAGAAGTGCCCCACGTGCGGCGGCGCGCTGGTGGCGAAGGGCGGGTTCTTCGGGCCGTTCGTGGCGTGCGAGAACCATCCCAAGACGTGCAAATACACGCGGCCGCTGAAGGGGGAGAAGCAGCCCCCCGTGATGACGGACTATCCGTGCCCGCTCTGCACCAAGCCGATGGTCGTGCGGCGTGGCCGCAGCGGCGAGTTCCTGGGGTGCTCGACGTTCCCGAAGTGCCGCGGCACGCGGTCGATGCCGACGGGGGTGAAGTGCCCGAAGGACGGCGGCGACATCGCGGCGCGGCGGTCGAAGAAGCGCGGCAAGGCGTTCTACGGCTGCGAGAACTATCCGACGTGCGACTTCGTGTGCTGGGACAAGCCGGTGTCGGAGACGTGCGCGGAGTGCGGCAACGTGGGCGCGGAGGCGAAGTCGAACAAGACGCGCGGCACGTATCGCAAATGCCTCAAGTGCGGCAACGAGTGGAGCGTCGCCGAGGCATCGGAGGCGGAGGTCGAGACCGCCGGTGCGTGAGGCGGTGAGTCCGCCGACGATCACGGTCGTCGGCGGCGGCCTCGCCGGAAGCGAGGCGGCGTATCAGCTCGCGGAGCGCGGGTACGACGTCGTGCTGCACGAGATGCGTCCCGTGCGTGGCACGCCGGCGCACAAGACGGACCGGCTCGCCGAACTCGTGTGCTCGAACACGTTCAAGAGCACCGAGGTGACGAACGCGCACGGGCTGCTCAAGGCGGAGATGCGCGCGCTCGGGTCGCTCATCCTGCGCGCCGCCGACGGCGCGCGCGTGCCGGCCGGGAGCGCGCTCGCCGTGGACCGCGACCTGTTCAGCGCGGCCGTGCACGAGCAGGTGACCTCGCATCCGCGCGTGCGCGTCGTGCGCGAGGAGGCGCACGCGCTGGTCTCACCCGGGATCATCGCGACGGGGCCGCTCACCAGCGACGCACTCGCGGCGACCATCAGCGCGCGGCTGGGCGTGGCGTCGCTCGCGTTCTACGACGCCATCGCGCCGATCGTCGCCGCGGAGAGCATCGACGAGTCGATCGCCTTCCGCGCGGCGCGCTACGGCAAGGAGACGATGGAAGGGGAAGGCGGCGAGGGCGCCGAGGGCGCGTATCTCAACTGTCCGATGGACCGTGCGCAGTATGAGGCTTTCCTCGACGCGCTGACCGCCGCCGACCAGCACCACGGGCACGAGTTCGACGCCGTGCCGTACTTCGACGGGTGCATGCCGGCGGAGGAGATGGCCAAGCGCGGGCGCGAGTCGCTGCGCTTCGGGCCGATGAAGCCGGTGGGGCTCGACGACCCGCGCACGGGGCGCTGGCCGTACGCCGTGGTGCAGCTGCGGCGTGAGGACAAGGCGGGGCGCATGTGGAACCTGGTCGGCTTCCAGACGCGGCTGCGCATCCCGGAGCAGCAGCGGGTGTTCCGGATGATCCCCGGGCTCGAGCAGGCGGAGTTCCTGCGGTACGGGAGCATCCATCGCAACTCGTACGTGAACGCGCCGGCCTCGCTCACGCCGCATCTCTCGCTGCGCGATGACCCGCAGCTGCTGTTCGCCGGCCAGCTGACGGGCGTCGAGGGCTATACCGAGAGCACGGCGACGGGGCTGCTGGCGGCGATCAATCTCGACCGGCTGCTGCGCGGCGTGGAACCGGTGGTGCCGCCGCCCACCACGATGCTGGGCGCGCTGTACCGGTATATGCGTGAGGCCGATCCGAAGCATTTCCAGCCGATGAACGCGAACTTCGGCCTGCTCGAGGAACTGCCGTCGGTGCCGCGCGACAAGGCGAAGAAGCGCGCGCTGTATGCGGAGCGTGCGCTCGCCGAGCTGTCAGCCTGGATGGGGGCTCACGACGTGCGTCCGGTGCACGGCGGGCCATAGTTCCGTCTGGGGGATCTCTCCCTCGAGTTCACGCCGGACGAGCGCCGCGATCTGGTCGGCGGCAGTAGGGTCGGCGATGAGGTCGTACTCGCGCACGTCGAGCCGGAGCAACTTGCATTTTCTGAACGTTCCCACCCAGCGCTCGTAGCGGCCGTGCAGCGCGGCGAAGTAGGCCGGGTCGGCGTCGCGTTCATTGGGGCGACCGCGCGTGGCGATGCGTTCGAGGATCGTCTCGAGGGGGCCGTGCAGGTAGATGAGGAGGCGCGGCGGCCTGGCGGCGGGGGCGTGGAGCAACTCGGCGTAGAGGCGCTTGTAGAGCGTCCAGTCGTCCGGGCTCATGAACCCCTGCTCGGAGAGCCCGCGCGCGAAGATCTCGGCGTCCTCGTACCAGGTGCGATCGAGCACCCAGCTGCCGCCTTTGGCGCGCATCTTCCGCATCGAGGCGAAGCGGGTGGCGAGGAAGTGGAGCTGCAGATGCATGCCGTAGGCGCGCATCCCCTCGGGGCCGGCGTAGAACTTGGCGAGCCAGGGGTTGTCGTCGTCGACGCTCTCGAGGGCGAGCTGCATGCCGAAGCGGGCGGCCAGCGCCTTCGAGAGCGTGGTCTTGCCCGATCCGATCATCCCCGCGACGCCGAGTAACATTCCTCAAATCTACTGCGTATTTTTCGGGGCGGCTCCGTTGTGCGCACCTTCTTTCGGGCGACCATGGAATTCAACACCCGTTTCTTCCGTCAGTGGCATCGTTGGATCGGCTGGGTCGCCGCACTGTTCCTGCTGTGGGCGGGTGGAACCGGCACGATCGTGGCCGCCACGGAGTTCTTCGGTGAGGACGAGGCGCTCCGCGAGGCGAACCGTGAACTGGTGAGTCCCGTGCGGACGGCGTCGCCGGTCGGCGCGTTCGGCGATCCGGTGGCGCGCGCGCTCGCCACGGTGCGGGCGACGGCGCCGGACGCGCCCGTCGACAAGATCGAAGTGCAGTTCAAGGGGGCGCGGCCCACGGTCACGGTGTTCACGGGCAAGCCGAAGGGGGGCGAGGACCGCAAGCTCGTGATCGACGCGACGACGGGACAGTTGCTGCAGAACGAAGAGTACGCCGACAAACCGTTCCTCACGCGGCTGCACAGCGGCGAGGCGTTCGGCGACGGCGGGTTGGTCTTCGGGATGCTCTGGGGGTTGGCGCTCGTGCTGATCAGCGCCAGCGGCATCGTCATCTACTGGCGGATGCGCCGGCCGCATCTCACCGGTGTGAAGAAGGTCTTCTGGTAGCGGAGCGGGGCGCGGTATCTTGAAACAGATGCCAGCGCCCTCCGTTCCCCTCGTCGCCGCGTTCCTCGAGCACCTGCAGAAGGAACGCGACGTCGCGCCCAACACCGTGAAAGCGTACCGGCGCGATCTCGACGCATTCTGCGCTTTCCTCGGCGCGCACTACGGCGCCGAGTCGTGGGACTGGGAGAAAGTGGACCGCCTCACGATGCGCGGTTTCCTCGCGCATCTCACGCGCCGCAGGCTCGCCAAGCGTTCCATCGCCCGGTCGCTCTCGGCGGTGCGCACGTTCTATGCGTTCCTGCACCGCAGCGACCTCGTGGAATCGAACCCGGCGCGCGCCGTGGGCTCGCCCAAGATCGAGAAGTACCTCCCCGGGCATCTCGACCGCCGTCAGGTGGAGACGCTCTTCGCGGCGGCCGCGACGCGCGCCGGCGAGGGCAAGTACACCGACGTGCGCGATCTCGCGATCCTCGAACTGTTCTACTCGGCCGGGCTGCGCCTCGCCGAGTTGCGCGGCGTGAACCGCGCGGATCTCGATCTGCTCGCCGGGCTCGTGAAGGTGCGCGGCAAGGGGCGGAAGGAGCGCATCGTCCCCGTCGGGACGCACGCGCAGCTCGCGCTGCGCAACTACGAGCGGGTGCGCGATGTGCTCTGCAAGCAGCGCGGGCTCGCGTCCGACCGCACGGCGTTCTTCCTGAGCCGGCGCGGCACGCGGATGTCGGTGAAGGGGGTGCAGAACGCGGTGACGCACTGGCTCTCGCAGGTGGACGAGGGCGCGGGACTCTCCACGCACTCGCTGCGGCACACGTTCGCGACGCACCTGCTCGACGCCGGCGCCGACCTGCGCGCGGTGCAGGAACTGCTGGGCCACGCCTCGATCTCGACGACGCAGATCTACACCCACACGAGCGTGGAGCGGTTGCGGCAGGTCTACAAGACCGCGCATCCGAGGGCATGATGCATCACGCGATGCGCCGCCGGCGGCGGTGATCGTCGGCTGAGGCCAGAGGTCCGGCGCGTCAGGGCTATGCCGCGCCGTACGCGGCGCGCAGCGCCGCCTCGCTGAGGTTCCCGCCGCACATCACGATCGCCACGCATTGTCCGGCGAAGTCGGCCGCGTGTTCCCGGAGCGAGGCGAGGCCCGCGGCGGCAGCCGTCTCGGGGAGGTTGTGCGTGATGCGGATGAGGTCGCGGATCCCCTCGAGCAGCGCGGCATCACTCACCTGATAGAATCCGGCGAGCCCGGCCTTGAGCGCCTCGAACGTCCCCTCGTACGCCGACCCGGTCGCGATGCCTTCCGCGATGGTCTCCACGGGCAGCCCCGTGAGCCGCTCGCCGCGCTGCCACGATTCGTACTGCGCCGGGGCGCCTACGGCGCCCACGGCATACACGCGCAACGACGGTTTGCGCGCCGCCGCCACGGTGAGCGCGCCCACGGCCTGCGAGCCGCCGCCGAGCGCGATGAACACCGCGTCGAGCCGCGGTTGCTGCTCGAGCATCTCGAGTGTCATCGTGCCGGCGCCGGCGATCACGTCGGGGTCGTTCGTCGAGTGGACGAGCGTCATGCCGCGCTCGGCGCAGATGCGGTGACAGGCGACCATCGCCTCGTCGAAGTGGGCGCCGATCTCGATCACCTCCGCGCCGTAGCCGCGCATCGCCGCGTTCTTCTCGGGGTTGTTCCCCAACGGCACGCAGATCGCGCACGGGACGCCCAGCTGCTTTGCGGCGTAGGCCACGCCCTGACCGTGATTGCCCGTGCTCGCGCCGATCACGCCCTTGGCCGCCTGCTCGGGGGTGAGCGCCAGGATGCTGTTGAGCCCGTTGCGGATCTTGAAGCTCTGCGTGGGCTGGTGGTTCTCGTGCTTCACCCACACTTCCACACCGTGTCCGACGAGCGCATCGAGCAGCGGATAGCGGCGGAGTGGCGTCGGGGTGAGGTGTGGCGCGAGGCGCGCACGCGCGGCGAGCACGTCGTCGATGGTGATCGGGATGGTCATCCCACGAAACTAGGGGACGAGCGACCTCACGGCGACTGGCGCCGACCGCCGCTCTTGGCCGGAGCAACGGTCGGGCGACCCGCTCGCATGATGGCCCACGGCAGGAGGCCGAGGTACGCGGCCACGAGGATCACGGGGGCGATCGCGTCGCTGCCCGCCATGAGCATCGCGTAGCCGGCCGCGAGGCCGAGCAGCGCGGCGAACGCCGGCACGAACCTCACTCCGGGTTCACCACGTCGAGCCGCGCGGCGCGCCGTCCGTTCGGCAGTGTGTCGGATGCCGAGGGGTCACCGACCCACCCGGTGTCGTCCACGACGTAGGCGAACCGGTGCCGCCCGCGCGCCATCGCGACGTCGGTGGTCCAGGCGCCATTCGCGGCGCGCGCGAGTGCGGTGCGGCGCGCGCCCCAGTCGTTGAAGTCACCCACGAGCGCGACGCGGGCCGCCGACGGCGCGGTGAAGGCGAAGCGCACGAGGAGCAGCGTATCGCCGATGGACGACACGAGCGACGACCCGACGGACGATCCGAGCGACACGACGTGCGCGCTGGAGGCCGCGGTGGCGGCGGGTTCGGCGCCGGCGTGCAGCCAGGCACCGCCGGCGACGGCGAGCGTGAGCGACGCGGCGAGGGCCGTGCCGAGCATCGGGGACATCCAGCCGGCACGGCGGGGGCGGAGCGATTCCCGTCGCACGGCCGACATCACGCGGGCGCGGGCGATGGCGCCGAGGTGCGGCGTGCGCCGCAACTCGCGGTGCAGGGGTTCGGAGATGTGGTCGTCAGACGGCAGCACGGGTTCCCTCCATCAGCATGCGCAGGCGATCGACGGCCCGCTTCACGCGCATCTTGAGTGCGGAGACGCCGGCGCCCGTGAGCGCGGCCATCTCGTCGAAACTGAGGTCTTCACCGAAGCGCAGCGCGAGCGCCTCGCGTTGGTCGTCAGGGAGCTGCGCCATCGCGCGGGCGAGTTCATCGCGCACAGCAAGGCGATCGGCGACGTCTTCGCCCGGGTCGAACTCGTAATCGGCGGCCTCGAGCGGTTCGAACACGCGCCGTTTGGCGGCCACCGTGCGGCATCGGTTGACGAGGATGCGAAGGAGCCAGGCGCTCAACTGTTCGCGTTCCTCGTAGCGCGGCAGCGCGCGGAACGCCCGCACGAAGGTGTCCTGCACGACCTCTTCGGCATCGGCGCGATTCTGCAGCAGATGATTCGCGTAGCGCGTCAGGCGGTCGTGGTACCGGTCCACCAGTACCGCGAACGCCTCGATGTCGCCGGCGTTCACGCGTTGGATGGCTTCGGAATCTGAGCAGGTCACGAAAATTGAACCCCGACGTGGGCGGAAAGGTCACAACTGCTACTAACGTTGACGGTCGATCGTTGACGGTTGACCGTTCATCGTGCCCTGCGAGCCTGTAACTCATTGTGGTAGAACCGTTTACTATTAACCGTTAACCGTCGACCGTTAACCCGCATTTGTAGTCCAACGTATCTTTCACGCATGTCACTCAAAACCATCCACGCCACTACCATCCTCGCCGTCCGCCGCGGCGACATCGTCGCCATCGGCGGTGACGGCCAGGTCACCGTGGGCGACACGGTGATGAAGGCCAACGCCGTCAAAGTGCGCGCGCTCAAGGGCGGCAAAGTGCTCGCCGGGTTCGCCGGCGCGGCGGCCGATGCGTTCACGCTCTTCGAGAAGTTCGAGGAGAAGCTCGAGCGCCATCCCGACAACCTGCAGCGCGCCGCCGTGGAACTCGCCAAGGACTGGCGGAGCGATCGCGTGCTGCGGCGGCTCGAGGCGTTGCTCGTGGTGGTGGACCGCCACACCGGCTTCGTGCTGAGCGGCACGGGGGAGATCATCGAGCCGGATGACGGCGTGTTCGCGATCGGCTCGGGCGGGCCGTACGCGCAGGCGGCGGCGCGCGCGCTGCTGCAGGAGACCGCGCTCCCGCCGCGTGAGATCGTCGAGAAGGCGCTGCGCATCGCGGGCTCGATCTGCATCTACACGAACACGAACATCACGGTCATCGAGCCGGGCTGATGCCGAGCAAACGCACCGAACAGACGCTCGCGCGGCTCGCCGACCTGACGCCGCGCAAGATCGTCGCCGAACTGGACCGGTACATCGTGGGGCAGGGCGACGCGAAGAAGGCCGTGGCGATCGCGCTGCGCAATCGGTGGCGCCGGCAGCGCGCGCCGGAGCCGATCCGCAACGAGATCGCGCCGAACAACATCATCCTCATCGGCCCGACGGGCGTGGGGAAGACGGAGATCGCGCGTCGCCTGGCCAAGCTCGCCGGGGCGCCGTTCGTGAAGGTGGAGGCGTCGAAGTTCACCGAGGTGGGCTACGTCGGGCGTGATGTGGAGGGGATGGTGCGCGACCTCGTCGAGAGCGCCGTCGACATGGTGCGCAATGAGCGCGAGACGGAAGTCGAGGATCTCGCGAACGATAAAGTGGATGAACGGATCCTCGATCTGCTGCTGCCGGCGCCGGCCGAGCCCGCCGCCAAGGCGTCCGATGACGAGCGGGTGTTCGTGGCCGCGGCGGACGGCGCGGTGACGCAGGAGGCCGAGGCGGTGAAGGAGCGGCACAAGCGTACGCGCGACAAGCTCAAGCAGTTGCTGCTCGACGGGCAGCTCGAGCAGCGCGAGGTGGAGATCGAGGTCGCGCAACAGGCGCCGCAGTTCCTCGACGTCGCGGGCGGTCAGGGTCCGGGCGGCGGCAACGAGGGGATGGGGAACATCGGCGACATGCTCGCCGACTTCATCCCGCGCAAGAAGAAGAAGCGCACGGTCACCGTGGCCGATGCGCGGCGCGTGCTGCTCGACGAGGAGTTCGACAAGCTCATCAACTTCGATGACGTGGTCACCGACGCGCTCGAACGCGTCGAGACGCTGGGGATCATCTTCCTCGACGAGATCGACAAGATCGCCGGCGCGCGCGGCGAGGCGGGCGGCCCCGACGTGTCACGCGAAGGCGTGCAACGCGACCTGCTCCCGATCGTCGAGGGGAGCAACGTGCAGACCAAGCACGGGATGGTGAAGACCGATCACGTGCTGTTCATCGCCGCGGGCGCGTTCCACGTGAGCAAGCCGAGCGACCTCATCCCGGAGCTGCAGGGGCGCTTCCCGATCCGCGTGGAGCTCAAGCCGCTCACCGAGGCCGACCTGCTGCGCATCATGACGGAGCCGGAGAACGCGCTCACCAAGCAGTATGCGGCGTTGATCGCCGCCGAGGGCGCGACGCTCGAGATGACGCCCGACGCGATCGCCGAGATCGCGCGCACGGCGGCGCAGGTGAACTCGCGGATGGAGAACATCGGGGCGCGTCGGCTGCATACGGTGATGACGACGCTGCTCGAGGACGTGATGTACGAGCTGCCGGACCGTGGGGTGGGGCCGGTGAAGATCGACGCGCGAGTGGTGAGGGAACGGCTCAAGGCGATCTCGGAGGATGAGGATTTGCGCAAATACATTCTCTGAGCGTTGAGGGAGAGGGGGAGGGAAAGGGGGAGGGGGAGGGGAGGGGACAGGGGGAGGGGCCACCTCACGGGGGTCACCTGAGGCCGTCCCGTCCGGCTAGATTTCCTTGCTCACCAACTCCCCCTCAGAGCCATGACCGACCGGCCGCAGCGTGAGCATCGCGATCTTCTCGCGATCACCGACTTCACCCGACCCGAGCTCGAAGCACTCTTCGATCTCGCCGAGCGCATGCGCACGGGGCGTTATCGCCGTACGCCGCTCGCGGGCAAGTCGCTGGCGATGATCTTCTTCAAGTCGTCCACGCGCACGCGGGTCTCGTTCGAGGTGGGCGCGTTCCAGCTCGGCGCGCATCCGCTCATGCTCTCGCCGCGCGACATCCAGCTCGGACGCGGAGAGCCCATCGCCGACACGGCGCGGGTGCTCTCGCGCATGGTCGATGGGATCATGGTGCGGACCTACGCGCACGCCGAAGTCGAAGAGCTCGCGTTGCACGCCGACGTGCCCGTCATCAACGGGCTCACCGATCTGCAGCATCCCTGCCAGATCCTTGCCGACCTGCTCACGGTGCGCCAGCACCTCGGCACGTGGCAAGGGAAGCGCATCGCGTGGATCGGCGACGGGAACAACATGGCGAACTCGTGGCTCGACGCCGCGGCGGTGCTGGGCTTCGAACTCGCACTCGCGTGCCCGGAGGGGTATGACCCCGACGCGGCGTGCCTGTCGCGGGCTCGCGAAGCGACGACGGTGACGCTGACGCGTGAACCGGCCGAGGCGATCTCGGGCGCGCATGTCGTGAACACCGACGTGTGGGCGTCGATGGGGCACGAGGAAGAGACCAAGGCGCGCCTGTCGGCGTTCGAGGGATACACGGTGAATGCCGCGATGATGGCGCGGGCGGATGCTGGCGCGATCTTCCTGCACTGCCTGCCTGCACACCGGGGTGAGGAAGTGACCAGCGATGTCATCGACGGGCCGCAGAGCCGCGTGTGGGACGAAGCGGAGAACCGGCTGCACGCGCAGAAGGCCGTGCTGGCGGTGCTGATGGGCGACGAGAAACTGCCCGCATAGCGGGCGCGGCGCCGTTAGCGGAAGCCGTCCTCGTACAGGTCGGCGAAGCGCGACAGCACGCTGAAATCCCCGGTCCGCTCCGCCGTCTCGATCACGGCGAGCAAATCGGGTGACATGTGAGGACACTGGGCGAGCGACTCTGCGACGGGGCGCTCGCCCAGCGTGCGTTCGGAATACGCTCCCACGTAGGCGCGGATGGCGTCGTTCGACGATGCGTCGGCGGCGAGTCGCACGGAGCGCGCGAGCGGCAGTCCGGCCTGTATCGCCGTGGCCAGGCCGCGGGCGAATCGGGCGCGGGCCAGGGGCGGCTTGTTGCCGTAGTACCGCGCCGCGGCGTTGACGAGCGCGCCGCCGGCCACGAAGAGCGCACACACGCCGCTCCCCGCTGCGAGCACGTACGCCCGCGCGCTGCCGAAGAACAGCAACTGCAGCGGAGCGATGAAGCAGGCCATCAGCGTCGTGAAGAACGGATACGCCATCTGCTTCTGCACCCAGAGCATCAGGGTGTGCTTCTTGGTGTAGAAGTCGGCGAGCAGGCGGAGCGCATCGTCGAGCGAACCCGTCTCCTCGCCCAGCGTGAGCAGCGACCGCTCGAACTGTTCGAAACGCGCGCCGCCGGCACGGACGAGGTCGGCCACGCCGCGGCCCTTCGTCGTGCCGTCGAGGAGCCAGCGCCGCGCCGCCTCGGACGGTGGCGACTCCCGGGGACCCATCACCTCGAGCGCGTGCGGGATGGTGAGCCCGGCCGACTGGCCCGCCCGCCACATCCGATAGAACTCCGCGCGGTGACGGCTGTCGTCGAGCGCGCGATACGCGGAAAGGAAGCTGATCATCGCCCTTGCATTCCCGCGCGCCGCGGGGGAGGATACGTTACCCGCCTCCCGTCACGCGCAGACCGATGGCCGACAAAGATACGTTCGAAGAACTCTCCCTGCTCGTCCGCTCGCGATACGCGCTCATCGTGCTCAACACGCGCGAGACAGAGCGCGCCGGGCACGGACTCGCGCGCGTGGCCAGCGACCTCAGCCTGCTCTTCTTCTCCTGGACGCGGTCGCGGGGGCTGCGGCGCGGCGAACTGGTGACCGACCCGATGGTCGAGGGAACCGTCGAGCCGGCCAAGGCCCTTGCCCATATCCTGAACGAGGGCGCAGGGCTCTTCCACTTCCGGGAGCTCGGGCCGCACCTCGACGATCCGGCGGTCGTCAGCAGCGTGCTCGACGCTGTGCATCACTTCAGCAACCGGCGCGGCGCGCTGATTCTCACGGGCAGCGATCTGCACATTCCCGACGCCCTGCGGCCGCACGCCACGGTGCTTGAACTCCCGCCTCCGTCCTTCGACGACTACCGGCGGCTGCTGGAACGCCTCATCCGCGAGTACTCGGCCAAGATGCCCGTGAAGGTGGAACTCACGCAGCAGGATCGCGTGCGACTCATCAACAACCTCGCCGGCCTCACCACGCTCGAGGCCGAGAAGGTGATCACGAAGCTCATCGTGGAGGACGGCGCGCTGCGGTCGCACGACGCGGAGCGCGTGATGGTCGCCAAGCGGCAGGTGGTGGAGCAGGACGGCCTGCTCGAGTACTACCCCGCGGAGGAAGGACTCGAGAACGTCGCCGGTCTCGCCGGTCTCAAGCACTGGCTCGGCCGGCGCCGGGCCGTGGTGCAGGACCCGCGCAAGGCGGAGGAGTTCGGGCTCTCGTTCCCGAAGGGGATGCTGCTCCTCGGCGTGCCGGGCTGCGGGAAGAGTCTCTCGGCCAAGGCCGTGGCGCGCGAGTGGGGACTGCCGCTGCTTCGGCTCGATCCGGGGAACCTGTACGACAAGTACATCGGTGATAGCGAGAAGAACTTCAAGCGCGCGATGCAGACGGCGGAGCGCATGGCGCCGATCGTGCTGTGGATCGACGAACTCGAGAAGGCCTTCGCGAGTGTGAGCGGTGATTCGGACGGCGGCGTGTCGAACCGCATCTTCGGGTCGTTCCTCTCGTGGCTCCAGGAACGCAAAGGGGACGTGTTCGTCGTGGCGACGAGCAACGACGTCGCGAAACTGCCGCCGGAGTTCATCCGCAAAGGGCGGTTCGACGAAGTGTTCTTCGTCGACCTCCCGCGCGGTGACGCGCGCGAGGAGATCTTCCGCATCCATCTGCGCAAGCGCAAACAGGATCCGGCGCTGTTCGACACGGGGCGTCTCGCCGCAGTCACCGAGGGCTTCAGCGGCGCCGAGATCGAGGAGAGTGTCACGTCGGCGCTGTACTCGGCGTTCGCCGAATCGCGTGCGCTCACGACCGACGATCTCGTGGCTGAGGCGGCGAAGACACGGCCGTTGTCGCGGCTGATGGCCGAGCGCCTCGACGCGCTGCGAAAGTGGGCGTCGAACCGGACCGTTCCCGCAGATCAGATCCCTGCGTAGCCTGCGCTTCCCATGACCGAGAAGCCGATGACGGAGCACACCACGCCGCCCGGCGCCGGTATCCTCATTCACTCGACCAGCTCCTCCGATGCCACTTCCGAAGACCGGCAAGATCGCCCCTGAGTTCGACCTCGAGACGGACTCGGGCGAACGGCTGTCGCTCAAGCAACTGCGCGGCCAGACGGTGGTGCTCTATTTTTACCCCAAGGACGACACCACCGGCTGCACCATGGAGTCGTGTGAGTTCCGTGACCTCTTCCAGCGCTTCAAGAAGAGCAAGGCCGTGATCCTCGGCATCTCCCCCGACTCGGCGCGCAAGCATCGGAACTTCAAGAAGAAGTACGATCTCCCGTTCACGCTCCTGGTGGACGAGGAACACCGGCTGGCAGAGTCGTGGGGCTTGTGGGTGGAGAAGCTGTTCTGGGGACGGAAGTACTGGGGGGTGGCGCGCACCACGTTCATCATCGCGCCCGACGGCACGATCGCGCGGATCTTCGAGACGGTCGACCCCGCCGGTCACGCGGCCGAGGTCGCGGAGGCGCTGACGGCGCTCGGGAAGCGCAAGGGCGCCTGACGTCAGTGGCCCGTGGCGCCGGAGGCCCGCGAGGGAGATACTTCGACGATGTGGGCCCACGGGTGACACCGGAGTGACGCGTTGCCGATGACAGCGGGGACCGAGGAGATCATCGGAGTCGAGCCCCCGCGCACGCGCTGGGGTCACTGGTTCGGCGTGGCCGTCGGGGCGGTCGTCTTCGCCGTGGCGCTCTACGCGCTGCGCCAGGAGTTCTCGAGCTCCAACGTCCGGCAGATCCGCTACGCGGTCCGGACCCTCGACGCGATCTTCGTGCTACGCGGGACGCTGTTCGCCATCGCCGCGTACGCCGTGTTGGTGAGCTACGACATCCTCGCCCTGCGCTACGTGCGGCACGAGTTGCCGACACCGCGCGTCGTCTTCATCTCGTTCATCGCGTTCTCGTTCTCGAATGCGCTCGGCTTCCCGCTCGTGCTGGGCGGCGGCCTGCGGTATCGCCTGTACAACGCGGCGGGCCTTTCCAGCGCCGACATCGCGCTGACGATCGCGTTCAACTCGGTGACGTTCTGGCTCGGCGTGCTCGCCGCGGGCGGCGGGTCGCTGCTGTTCGCGCCGGGGGGCACGGACGCGGTGTTCGGCGTTCCGCAGCTGTGGCTCCGCGTGACCGGCGCGCTGCTGTTGCTGGTGGTCGTGGCGTACATCGTGGCGTGCGCCGTCTACCGCAAACCGCTGCGGCTCCTCGGCTGGGAGTTCCCGCCGCCGTCCGCCCGCATGGCGCTCGTGCAGGTCTTCATCGCGGCGTTCGACTGGGTGCTCGTCGCCGCGGTGCTGTGGGCCGTGATCCCGCTCCCGCCGGCGCAGCTGACGTTCGGCCTCGTGCTCGGCGCGTTCGTGCTGGCGCAGGTCGCGTCACTCGTGAGCCACGTGCCGGGCGGACTCGGCGTGTTCGAGTTCACCTTCCTCGCGCTGCTGCGCGGGTACGCGGAGCCGACGCAGCTCCTCAGCGCGGTGATCGTCTTCCGCATCATCTACTACCTGCTGCCATTGGCGCTCGCGCTCGCGCTGCTCGCGGCGAACGAGTTCACGCGCGGGCGATCGCGGGTGGCGCGCGCCGCGCGCGTGGCCACGGGGTGGGTGCCCGTCGCAGCGCCCGCACTGTTCTCGCTCACGACGTTCATCGGCGGCACGATCCTGCTGTTCTCTGGCGCGACGCCGGAACTGCGCACCCGGCTGCGGTTCATCAGCGACCTGATGCCGCTCGCCGTGATCGAGTCGTCACACTTCGTGGCGAGTCTCACCGGCGCGGCGCTCCTGATCTTCGCGTATGGCCTCGGCCGGCGCCTCGACGCGGCGTACTATCTCACGCTCGTCGCGCTCCCGATCGGCGTCGTGGCGTCGCTGCTGAAGGGGTTGAACTACGAGCAGGCGGCGGTGCTCTCCGTCATCTTCGTCACGCTGCTCCCGGCGCGCCGCCACTTCTACCGTCGGGCCAGCCTCACGGCGGAGTTCATGTCGGCGCCGTGGCTGCTCATGACCATCACCGTGCTGGTGACGAGCGGATGGCTGGGGTTCTTCGCGTACAAGAACGTCCCGTACTCGCACGATCTCTGGTGGCAGTTCGCGCTGCGCGACGACGCGCCGAAGTTCCTGCGCTCGCTCGTGGGCGTGGCGGTGG
>CAIRBD010000061.1 GCA_903876745.1 uncultured Gemmatimonadota bacterium | reverse complement strand
TTGATGGAGATGCTCTCGAGCACGTTCAGCACGTCGTCGGCCTCGTCGATGGCGTGCTCGATGTTGTCGTAGAGCTCCTTCCACTTGATCACCTCGAGGGCGTCGGGCTTGCCCTCGAACAGGGCGCCGACCGCCTTCGAGTAGATCGCATCGCCCTCCTCCTCGAGCTTCTTCACGTCGCGCCCGATGATCTGCACCGCGTTCGGGTCCTTGATCGACACGACGGCCTGCGCGATCGCCTCCGTGGCCTGCAGCAGCACGCGCGTGAGATCCTTCGCGGGGTCGCGGCGGTCGCTCAGGTGGAACATCTGGGCACGGCGCGCCGTGCCGTCCATCAGATCGACGACGTTGTCGAGGCGCGTCGCCAGCAGGTGGATGTCCTCGCGGTCGAGCGGCGTCACGAAGCTCTGGTCGATGCGCTTCATGATCTCGTGCGTGATCTCGTCGGCCTGATGTTCCAGTTCCTTGATCTGGCCGGCGTACTGGTCGAGCCGCGTGGGCTCGGTGAAGAGCGCATTGAGCAGAGCAGCCGACCGCGTCATGCGCGTGGCCAATCCGTCAAACAGCTCGAAGAATCCTTCGTCTCGGGGAATCAGCCGCACGGGGCGTGCCTCGGCGATCGCGTGGGTGGGGGTCCGTCTTGGTACGCGGGGAATTTACGCGTCCGTGACGGAGAGAAGCAAACGCCGGCGCACCAGTACCGGGTCCTCGAACAACCGCACGAGCAACACCCCGGCCAGGAACCCGCCGATATGCGCCCACACCGCCACGCCCCCCGCCATCTCCGGGCTCGGCGTGAGTACCTGCGGCAGGCCGGAGAGCAGCTGCATGCCGAACCACCAGAGCAGCACCGCCCACGCCGGCAGCGGAATGACTTTCCAGAAAATCAGGAAGAAGAAGAACATCCGCACGCGCACGCGGGGGAACAGCACCAGATACGCCCCCATGACCCCGGAAATGGCGCCGCTCGCCCCGACTGTCGGAATCGGGGAGGAGGGGTCGACGGCCACGTGCGCGGCCGCCGCCACGAGCCCGCAGATCAGGTAGAACGCGAGGAACCGGCCCCGCCCCATCACGTCCTCGATGTTGTTGCCGAACACCCAGAAGAACAGCGCGTTGCCCACGAGGTGCGCCCACCCTCCGTGCAGGAACATCGAGATCAGCGGGGTGAACCAGTTGATCGGATCGCGGTCCACGACACACGCCAACCCGTCCCCGAGGGGAACGGCTTCGCCGACGGGCGCCATGCGGGTCAGCTCACCGGGCACCATCCCGAGGTTGCAGACACTGCGGACGAGGGTGTCTTCGGCGCCGAAGAGTCCCCCGGCTCCCTGCACCACGAACCACACCGTGACCATCGTCGCGAGGATCGCGATGGTCATCCACGGCGTGCGGAGTGTCGGGTTCTCGTCAGAAAGTGGAATCATGTCGTTTTGGCACGGCCCAACTGCTTCCGAATCAACACTTTACGGCCATTTTGACCGACTTTCGTGGCCTCTTCCTTGCTAATTCTCCACGCGAATGCCGGCGCGAAGCGCGCTGCCGGCCTCCGTCGCGGTCCCCGTGTTCGGGAGATCCGCGCCGAGTCGCTCCCAAAGTAACTCCGAGGATCCAATGGCAGACAAGGTGATCGGCATCGACCTGGGCACCACCAACTCCGTCGTCGCGGTGATGGAGGGCGGTGACCCGGTGGTCATTCCCAACGCCGAGGGCGGCCGCACCACGCCGTCGGTCGTCGGCTTCAGCAAGGACGGCGAGCGCCTCGTGGGGCAGATCGCCAAGCGTCAGGCCGTCACGAACCCGCAGAACACGGTCTTCTCCATCAAGCGCTTCATGGGGCGCAAGATGCCGGAGATCGGCGAAGAGATGAAGCGCGTACCGTACGCCGTGAAGAGCGGCGCCAACGACCTCGCCTCCGTCGAGGTGCAGGGCAAGCGCTACACGCCGCCCGAAGTCTCGGCGATGATCCTCCAGAAGATGAAGCAGACCGCCGAGGACTACCTCGGTCACCCCGTCACGAAGGCCGTGATCACGGTGCCGGCGTACTTCAACGACTCGCAGCGCCAGGCCACCAAGGATGCCGGCAAGATCGCCGGCCTCGAGGTGCTCCGCATCGTGAACGAGCCGACGGCGGCCGCGCTCGCCTACGGCCTCGACAAAAAGGGCAAGAAGGATGAGAAGGTCGCCGTGTTCGACCTCGGCGGCGGCACGTACGACATCTCGGTGCTCGAACTGTACGACGTGGACGGCACGCACCAGTTCGAAGTGAAGTCCACCAACGGCGACACGCACCTCGGCGGCGACGACTTCGACCAGAAGGTCATCGACTGGCTCGTGGCCGAGTTCCGCAAGGATCAGGCGATCGACCTCTCCAAGGACCCGATGGCGCTCCAGCGCCTCAAGGAAGCCGCGGAAAAGGCGAAGATCGAACTCTCCGGCACGATGACCACCGACATCAACCTGCCGTTCATCACGGCCGATGCGTCGGGCCCGAAGCACCTCACCTATCAGCTCACGCGCGCCAAGTTCGAGCAGCTCGTGGACGACCTCGTGCAGCGCACGCTCGAGCCGATGAAGAAGGCGCTGAAGGACGCGGGCATGCAGCCGAGCGAGATCGACGAGATCCTGCTCGTGGGCGGCTCGACGCGCATCCCCAAGGTGCAGGAAGTGGTGAAGGCGTTCTTCGGCAAGGAGCCGAACAAGGGCGTGAACCCGGACGAGGTCGTCGCCGTCGGCGCGGCCATCCAGGGCGCGGTGCTCACGGGCGAGCAGAAGGACGTGC
>CAIRBD010000060.1 GCA_903876745.1 uncultured Gemmatimonadota bacterium | reverse complement strand
CAACATCTTCCAGCCGCTCGGCATGACGTCCTCGAGCGTCGACAAGAACGTGAGCGGCCTCGCGGTGCCCTACGGCCGGCGGATGCCCGACGGCACGCGCGAGGTGTTGCCGTTCGTGGATGCGCGCGGGATGGCGGCCGCGACCGGTGTCACCTCGAACCTGAACGACATGGCCAAGTTCGTCGCCGCGAACTTCCGCCGGGGCCCACGCGGCGGCGCACAGGTGGTGAGCAGCGGATCGTGGCGCGAGATGCAGCGCGTGCGATCGGTGGAGGAGAACTGGCTGTCCGGCTCCGGGCTCGGGTACGATGTGAGCCGTATCAACAACCGCACGTGGACCGGCCACGGCGGCGGCTATCCCGGGAACACGACGCAGACGTTCATCCAGGTCGACGACAAGGTGGGCGTGATCGTGCTCACCAACACGAACGATTCGAACCCCAGTGACATCGCGCGGCAGCTGATCGCGACGGTGGGAGCCGCGGTCGCGAAGGCTGCGGCGCCGGCGAACAAACCGGCGGCGATCGCGTGGGACGAATCGTGGGCCCGGTTCGCGGGGCTTTACCGCGGCCGGGGCGGAGACTCGCAGGTCGTGCTGCTCAACCAGCAGCTCGTCATCATCACGCCCAACGGTTTGAACGTGGACAACCCGGTCGAACTCGTTCCGCTCGGTGGCGGCCGGTTCCGCTTCACCGCGCCGACGGGTGGTGGCGTGGTGGGCGAAGTCGTGCGATTCGTCGAGCAGCCGGGCCGCCCGATGCGGATGTACACCGGTGACGGTTGGATCGACCGCATCGCGCAGCCGTAGCGTTCAGAACAGCCACGGCGTGATCAACGTCACGCACGCCGCCCAGCCGACGTAGGCCACGCTCGCGCCGCTGAACGTGGCGTGCAGCGACTCGATCCATCGGGCTCTGCCGCGCGTCACCTGGCGGTAGAGCAGCAGGCCGAGTACGCCGAGGTTGATGGCGTTCCAGCCGATGATGGTGAGCCGGTTGATGGTGAGCCGATCGTGCGTGGTGCGATAGACGACCGCCGCCAGCGCATACAGGCCCACGAGCATCACGACGGACGCCACGGCCACGATGCCGCGCCGCAGCCACGTCTGGTACTGCTCGGAGAGATCGTCCGCGTGCACCGGCGTTGCGCCCACGAGCAGCCCCATCACGGCGAACAGCATCACGTTGTACGTGATGAGTGCGCTGCGCTCGCGGAACGGCTGCATGAAGTTCGCAGGGATGAGGGCGATGTATACGACGAGCACCACCAGCGTCAGCGCCAGCATCAGGCGGGGCAGTGTGGTGACGATCTTGCTGAGCCCGCGCCGAAAGTCCTGCGCCTCGGGCAGCGCGGCCGGGTCGTACACACTGGCGACGGCGATGATGGGCATGAGGCCGGGCCCGCCGACCATCAACAGGCGGCTGATCGACTCCGACGGGGTGATGCCCAGCGTCTTGAACATCTGCATCGTGATGCCGGCAAACACCATCGCGGCCATCGCGTACAGTCCGGTGACGACGGTCACTTCGATCGATTTGGCGAGGAAGGCGAAGCGATCCCTGGCGCCGGCCCGAACGCCCATCAGGCACACGCCCGCCGCGGCCCACGCGAGCAGGGGGATGTGTGCCGATGCGATCTGCCGGTAGTCACCCTGCGTTACCGACAGCCAGGTGGCGTATGCGGTGACCACCACGAGGCCGCTGCCCAGTGCGGCCGCGAGGCCGTTGCCCTGCTTGCGCGTCATCGCAAAGAACGCGATGGCCATCAGCGCGATGACCGGCGTGATGGACAGTTGCAGATACGGTTCGGCGCGCCCGGCCGCATCGTGGAATGCGAACTGCTTGCCCGACAGCCACCAGAGGAGCAGCCCGGTGACGAAGCTCAGCGGGATCGCCAGCGCCCAATCGACGGGCGGGCGTTCGGCGGCGGTGGGTGCGAGTCGGTAGTGCCACGCGGCGAGCAGCACATCGTTTGACGCGGCCGCATAGGCGGTCTCGATGTCGTCGCGGAACTCGGCGGCGCCGTTCTCGCTCACCGCCGTGGCGAAGAGTGTCTCGAGCGTCTGTGGTGCATCGTGGCCGGCCCGGATCCGTGCGAGATACTGCATCGATCGACTCCGCCAGGAGGCGTGTGTTGGCGCGTGTGCTTTATGCCATAAAGTACTATGAAGCGGCGTGTCCGGCAAGGCGTGGTTGCCGGGGATCACCCGGCGGTCCGTGAATCGCCGCCAAGTGACCGGTGACGCGGGAATCCTGGGTCGGCATCGTCGTGGGATCCCGCTGCTACTTCACGATCGTCGCCGCCCTGATGTAATCGAGCTTGGGGAATGAGAGCCGCAGATACGCGTTCCCCCGCTTCGTGATCATATCCTGGTCCGGTCCTCTGCCGTTCGGCGCGCCCTCCCCGTACCCGCTGTACAGCGAATCGACGACGCTCATGCCGTCGAGCACCTTGCCGATCGGCGCAAAACCCTGCGCATCGAGCATGGCGTTATCGGCGTAGTTGATGAACAGCTGGTTCGTGCGCGTGTCGGGGCCCGCCGTCGCGAACGTGAGCGTGCCGCGCGTGTTGCTCTGCGTCGCGGGATCGTCGGTGATGCGCTGGGCGTCCATCGCGGTGTTGAGTTCGGGATCGCCGCTCATGCCGAACTGCGCCATGAATCCGGGCAGCACGCGGAAGAAGGCGACATCCTTGAAGTAGCCCTCCGTCACCAATCGGTGGAACCGATCGGCGCCCTTCGGTGCCCATGCGCGCGTGACGGCGACCGTGAACTCGCCCTTGGTGGTCTCGAACTTCACGCGGAACGAGTCGGGAGCCGCGGCGTCGGGCACGGCGGCTCCGCGCTTCGTCCTGTCGCCGCACGCGGCGGTGATCAACGGCAACAGGGCGAGCGCGAGCAGCGCGAACGTGCGGATGTGGCGGTTCATGGTGTGCGGGTTCAGGAGTGAGTCGCGCTACTTCCGTGCAGCCAGCCACTCGGCCAGCGCCGTCTTGATGGCCCCGCCAATGATACGCTGATTGGCCGCGTCCTGCAGGAACGCACGGCTCACGCCGTTGTCGCCGATCTCCAGCAACACGCGAAACGGCGCGCGGTTCACGTGCTCGTCGAGACTGTAGAATGCCAGCCGCCCGGTGGCCTCGCAGCGATAATCGTTTCGGCCCGTGGAGCTGTCGAGCAGCACGCCGCGGTTCTCGAGGTTCGTGGCCGCGGCGATCGCCGCGAGCAGTTGCGCCGCCAGCTCGCGATTCTCTGCCTCGAACGCATCGCCATCGTGCACGTAGCCCCACACGGCATGGCGATTGGTGCCGCCGTTGTTGTGCACGGCGATGAACACGTCGGGTGCGTGCGTGTTCGCTTCGCTCAACTCGTACGCGTACCCCGACCGCTGACCGTCGACGATGCCCGTGGTGTGCTCAACGATCGTGTTGCTGCCGATGTTCGCATGGTGCAGGCCGGGCACGCCGAGGCTCCATGCCTTGTACTCGCGCAGCGCGGGCCCGGTGCTCATGGCCGCTTCCACGATGCCATTTGAGACGGCGGCTTCGCTGAAGTCGGTGCCGGTGTCCGTCTGGTGCGAAGGTTGCCAGACGATGACGGGCGTGCCGGCCCTCATGCGCGCTGGCGTGGTCTGCACGACGGAACGGCACGCCGCACCGACAAGGAGGAATGCCAGCGCGGCTCGCGCGGTGGTCCACGCCCGGATGTCGCTACGCATGTAGAGTGCCGTTCCGTCGTCGATGGGTTCGAGGCCGGCGAGCGCTCACGCTGGAAGGCGCCGCGCGGTGACTGCCGTTGGAAATCTGACGCTTCGCCGCCCGCGAATGTTACGCGGGTGCCTGCGGAGCCAGTCCCACGCGGAAGCACGACCCCTCGCCCACCGTGCTCTCGAGGGTGAGCGTCATGCCCATCAACGCGCAGAGTTGGCGCGAGATCGCCAGACCCAGGCCCGCGCCGTCGTGATTCCGCGACAACCCGGACGACGCCTGCTCGAACGCGCCGAACACGCGCGACTGCGCCTCCTCGGGGATCCCGATGCCGGTGTCACGCACGAGGATCCCGGCGGGTGTGGCGCCGTCGGCCGCCCACTCCACGCGCACGTCCACACTCCCGGTGGCCGGTGTGAACTTCAAGGCGTTGCTCAGCAGGTTGATCAGCACCTGCCGCAGTCGCATCGGATCGGCACGCACCAGTACCGGATGTCCCGGCACTTCCACCAGCAGGTGTACCCGACGGACCACGGCGTCGCCGTCGAACATGCCGCGAAGTGCGCCAAGGGTCATCGCCAGGTCGACGTCCTCGACGGCCACTTCCATCCGCCCGTTCTCGATGCGGCTCACATCGAGCAGATCGCCGATGATGTCCAAGAGGTGATTCCCCTGCGTGGTGATCTGGCCGAGCGCTGCACGCTGCTCCGGCTGCAGGGTGCCAAGGATCTCTTCGTCCAGCATCTCGGTCTGCCCGAGGATCACGTTCAGCGGCGAACGCAGTTCGTGGCTCATGTTGCCAAGGAACAGCGACTTGGCGGCGTTGGCCGACTCGGCGCGGTCGCGGGCCTCCACCAGATCCGCGGTACGCTCGGCCACCTGCTTGTCGAGCGTCTGGACGGCCTCTCGCACCCGGTCGTCCGATCTCACGAGCGCGCGCAGCATCTCCACGACCTCTTCCGGCTGTCCCGCCTCATCCGGCACGGCTACGGATCCCTGTGCGCCCGCCACGGCCACCGACTCACGGCCGCGGATGTACGCCGTCATTCTGCGCAACGGTCTCGTGACGACGTCGGTCCACCAGCGCAACAAGAACAGGAGTCCGATCAGGTTGACCAAGGACATCAGCACGGCCAAGGTGCTCATGTCGTCTGTCGCGCGCAGGGCGCTCGACTCGGGCTCCTCCAGGAGAACGGTCCAGCCGTACGCGGTGCGGGCGCTGCCGCCAACGTACACCCCGCCGCCTGACTTACCGTTGGCGGCGGGGTGGCGCCAATGGTAGCGATCGGCGGGTGTTCGATGCGTTCCGGCCACGAGCGTGTGCACTGGGTGTAGTGCGGAATCGCTGCTGTAGATGACGCGGCCGCCGACGTCCTCTACCACCAGCACGTGGCCACCGAAACCAGCCAACGCGTTGAACAAGCGCCGGTCCCACAGCGCGCCGTCTGTCGCGGGCGCCGACCGGGGCTTTGACATGCCGTCGAGGATCGCTGCCGGTTCCGCGGGGGCAGGTCCTGGCTTGCCCAGAACCCCATCAAGCCCACCGGCGACCGCGGTGGCTGTCTTCTCGTGCTCCTCTATCGCGTTCTCGCGCTGGGAGCGCGCCGAGAAACCGGCGATGAGGATCACGCGACTGAGCGTAATGAACGCCATCAACCCCAACAGTTGCAGGTTGAGTTGTCTTCTCATGCCCACACGGCCCGGTGTCCGCCCGAGGACGTCGCGCACCGCGATGGCAATGAGGCCGCTGAACGCGAGGTTGTAGCCGGCGGAAGCGAGTTGAAAGCCGATGCGGGCGGTAGCCGTCCACATGGAAACGCCGCTGGCCACGTGCAGGGCACCCAGCACCGGCACGCCCACGCACGTCCAGAACAGGAGGTCGGCCGCGAAGGGGGACCGACCGCGCGTCATCAATGCACCAACCGTGGCGGCTTCGGCGACGAGCACCCACGCGAAGAGCCCACTGCCGGGGTCCATCAGCGCCGTCAGGTTGGCGATGCCCGACGCGACAAGGCCCGCCGCCGGCCCAGCGACGAGGGCCGCGATCAGGGCGGGGATCTGCCCGAGCTGCAGTGGATGACCACCAGCCACGACAAGCGGCGATCGGTTGACCGCCCAGCCCACGGCGCCCAGCGCCAAGGCCAGGAAAATGTCGATCGTCCGTCGGTGGAACAGCTTCATCGCATGCGAATAGCCCGCAACTCCGATGCCATCGCATCGGTTGCAGCGCTGACAGGCGATCGAGGGAAAGCACGTGCGACGGGTGCAGGACAGAAGTGCGGAAACGGGGTGTTCTGTCCGGTTTAGGCGGGCGTTCTGTCCTCAGGGTGTCAGCTGGAAACTGATCGGCTGCGCGCCATCCTGAAGCAGTCTGCGCCCAACCTCAGCGAGCTCACCACGATCATCGAGGATCGTCAGGAAGTGGTTGCCCGCGAGCTGGCCGACGCGGCTGGAGAAGCTCGTACTGCCGTATGGCAGGAGCAGCTCCGCCTCGCTCAGTCCGGGCGGGTGCCAGAGCACCTGGCCCGGGGCAGGGTGGCTCGTCGCGTTCTCGGACTCGACACCGAGATCGTAGTCGCCGAGCGGCACCCACCCCGCTTCGCCGCTCCAGCGCGCCTGCACGAGTTGCCCTTCAAAGGGCAGGCGCGCGAGGAACGCGGCCGTGGTCCGCGGCGCGCGCTCGGATTCGAGCGTGGCGGTGAAGCACAACGAGCCGATCCGCACGGACAGCGTGGT
>CAIRBD010000059.1 GCA_903876745.1 uncultured Gemmatimonadota bacterium | reverse complement strand
GCACGCCGACCGCGCCGCCGCAGGGGCGCCGCGATGAGCCGCCGGTCCGTTGCATGTGCGGTGCTGCTTGGCGTGGGGCTCGCCGCCGTGGCACAGGGGCAGTCGATCACGCCGCGTATCCGCGCGTGGCGCGAACAGCACGAGATCGAGATCGTCCGTGAACTTGACTCGCTGCTCGCCATCCCGAACGTCGCCACCGACCTGCCCAACATCCGGCGCAACGCCGACCTATTGCGCGCGATGCTGACGCGCCGCGGCGTGCCGGCGCGTTTGCTCGAGAACGGTTCGAATCCGCCCGCCGTGTTCGGCGAGCTGAAGGCGCCGGGCGCCACGCGCACGGTGCTCATCTACGCGCACTACGACGGGCAGCCGGTGGACCCGAAGGAATGGGCGACGCCGCCGTTCGAGCCGGTGCTGCGCGCGAAGCCGGGCGCGAACAACGCGCTCAGCGCGATCATCCCGATGCCGCAGGGCGGACGGTTCGATCCCGAATCGCGGATCTACGCGCGCAGCGCGTCCGACGACAAGGCGCCGATCGTCGCGATGCTCGCCGCGCTCGACGCCATGCGCGCGAACGGCCTCACGCCGTCGGTGAACGTGAAGTTCTTCTTCGAGGGTGAGGAAGAAGCCGGGTCGGAGCACCTGCGCGAACTGCTCACCCGCTACAAAGATGTGCTGGCCGGCGACGTGTGGCTCATCGTCGACGGACCGGTACACCAGAGCCGCAAACAGCTGCTCTCGTTCGGCGTGCGCGGCGTGATGGGGCTCGAACTGGCGACCTACGGCCCGTCGCGCGCGCTCCACTCGGGGCACTACGGCAACTGGGCACCCAACCCCGGCATGCTGATGGTGGAGCTGCTGGCCTCACTGCGCGACAGCGACGGTCGGATCCTCATCGATCACTTCATGGATGACATCGCGCCGCCGACGGCCGCCGAGTTGGCGGCCGCCCGCGCGCTGCCCTCGGTGGACGCGCAGCTCCGGCGCGACCTGCTGCTCGCGAAGTCCGAGGCCGACGACGCCCCGCTCCCCGAGCGCATCATGCTCCCTGCGCTCAACCTGCGCGGGATCCGCGTGGGCGGCGTCGCGCCGACGGCGGCGAACGCCATCGCACCCGAAGCGCGCGCGTCGATCGACTTCCGGCTCGTCCCCAACCAGACGCCGGCACACATTCGGGCACTGCTCGAAGCGCATCTCACCAAACGCGGCTGGTGGGTCACCCACGATTCCGTCACGGCCGAGATGCGGCTCGCCCATGCGCGCATCGTGCGGTTGCAGTGGGAGGACGGCTATCCGGCCACGCGCACGTCGATGGATCTTCCCGTGTCGCTCGCGCTGCGCGACGTGATCTCGGAATCACGCGGCGAGCCGGTGCTGATGTCGCCGACGTCGGGCGCGAGTCTGGGGCAGTACATCTTCACCGACGTCACGCACACGCTCACGATCAGTCTGCCGATCGTCAATCACGACAACGACCAGCACGCGAAGAACGAGAACGTGCGGCTGCAGAACCTCTGGGACGGCATCGAGACGCTCGCCTCGGTCATGACCAACCTCGGCAAGG
>CAIRBD010000058.1 GCA_903876745.1 uncultured Gemmatimonadota bacterium | reverse complement strand
GTTCGACGACGACCACGCGGTCGCCAACGCGGGACTGGCGTTGGCGGGTCTCCTGAGCGAGAAGTTGGGCTTGGAAGAGCTCTGCGATGAGACAATCTCCATAGCGCCCTTCCCCGGGAGGCGCGCCGCGACGCAGAGGACGAGCATGACGCCGCAGAGGGCGATCGTCGAACCTCGCCGCGGCGTCATGCGCCGCGCGCCTCGAGCGCCGCGAGCCGGCGGTCGATCGCGTCGAGCCGCTCGATCACCTCGATGTGATGGCGCTCAGGCCCCGTCGGCTCCTTCATCGTGAAGCTCAGCGCGCCGCTCACCTCGAGCCGCGCGCACTGCACGTCGCCCATGTGTTCGATCCCCTGCTTGCGCGCCGCCGACTCGAGTTCTTCGCGCGTGATCATGTTCTGCTGCAGCGCCTTCCGCACGATGTGCCCGTCCTTCACCAGTTCGTCGGCGCGCCCCTCGATGAGGCGGCGCAGGCGCGGATTGCGATAGGAATATCGCACGAGCAGGTCGTTGATCACGAACAGCACCGCCGCCCCGGTCAGCCCGCCGATGAGCGAGTTGTCGTTGCCGATGATCGCGTTCTGCACCGTGTTCGAGAGCAGGAGCAGCACGATGAAGTCGAGCGGATTGAGCTGGCCGAGTTCGCGCTTGCCGAACAGCCGCAGCCCCGCGACGAGGAACACATACACGAGGATCGTGCGCGCGATCTTCTCGCCCACGGGGATCCCGAAGGTCATCATGTCCTGCCACACACCGGTCATCGCTGCTCCGTGGTCACTGGGCCGCGCGCACGATGCCGCGGCAGTCGCCGAATCCGATGCGCGCCGCGCCGTCGCGTGCGCACCAGCCCTTCAGGATCACCTCGTCGCCGTCGGCGAGGAATGCGCGCGTCTCGCCCGTGGGGAGCGTCAACGGCTCGGCGCCGCGCGTCGTCAGTTCGAGCAGGCACCCGCGCGAGCTCTTCTCGGGCCCCGACACCGTGCCGCTCCCGAGCAGGTCGCCCGGGCGCAGATTGCAGCCGCCGCTCGCGTGGTGCGCGAGCATCTGCGCGAACGTCCAGTACATCGTGCGCAGATTGCCCGACGAGAGACGCACCGGCGCCATGCCCTGTTCGCGCATCGCGGTGCTCGAGAGCCAGACCTCGAGCGTGATGTCGAAGCCGCCGTGCGCCTGGTCCGCCGCGTCGTTCAGATAGGGGAGCGGTGCCGGATCCCCCGCGGGACGCTCGAAGGCCGGCGCGCGGAACGGCGCCAGCGCATCGATCGTCACCACCCACGGCGACACCGTGGTGAGGAAGTTCTTCGCGAGGAACGGACCGAGCGGCTGGTATTCCCAGCTCTGCACGTCGCGCGCCGACCAGTCGTTGAGCAGCGAGAGGCCGAACATACGGTCGGCCGCGCGCGCGATGGGCACGGTCTCGCCGATCGTCGACTCGCCGCACACCCACACCGCCACCTCGAGTTCGTAATCGAGCCCCGCCGAGGGACCGAACACCGGCGGCGCGTTGGGATCGGGACGGCGCTGCCCGTGCGGCCGCCGCACCGGCGCGCCGCTCGCCACCACGCTCGACGCGCGCCCGTGGTAGCCGATCGGAACGTACTTGTAGTTCGGAAGCAGCGGCTGATCGGGGCGGAACAGCGCGCCCACGTTCGTCGCGTGGAAGACCGACGCGTAGAAATCGGTGTAATCGCCGATCTCCGCGGGCACGAGCATGCCCACGCGGTCCATCCGCACGAGCAGCACGTCGCGCATCGCGTGCGCCGACCGCCCGTCGTCCGTATCGTCGCGCAGCAGCCGGCTCGCTACGCGGCGCACGGCGCGCGCGTCGTCACGACCGAGCGCCATCAGGGCGTTCAGCGACCACGACTGCAGCGCGTCGCGCACCGGCGGGCTCAGCGCATCGAACATCCCGGCGCGCACCGCCGCCAGGCAGTCGAGCACGTGCGTGCCGATCGCGATCCCCACGCGCGGCCGCTCCTCGTAATCGTGCCGGAACACGCCGAAGGGAAGATTCTGTATGGGAAAATCCGCGCCCGGCGCCTGCGCGTCGTCCACCCACGAGCGCAGCGCGACGTCGAGCGTCTCGTCCGGCGCCGTCACAGGAGTCTCAGCGTCGTGAGATCGTCCACGGGCTCGGCGAACGAGCACGATCCGAACGACGTCACGAGGCGCTCGCGCGCCGCGCGCACCGCCGGCGCCGCCGTCCAGCGTCCGCGCCACGTGATGCCGTCGTCGTCGAACTGGAACGCCGACGCCGCGCGCTCCTCGAGCACGACAGCGAGATCGGACTCCGGCATGCCGCCGCGCGCCAGTACCGACGCCACGCACAGGTTCAGGAACCCGAACATCGTGGCGAACGGGCTCTCATGCGCGTAGGTCAGCGCGTATTCGCCGCACAGCGGATGATGCAGCCCGGCCGTCGCCTTGAACGGCACCTCGCGCTGCGCGCATGCCGCGATGAACCGCGCGACCTGCGCCGCCGTGGGGAATGCATCCACGGCGATGCCGCCCGTGCGGGCCTTCGCGCACAATCCATGACGCGCGATCGCGTCGAGCAGCGGCGCCGGATCGGGATCGAGCGGGATCTCCACGAACGTGCGCCGCGGCGACACGTACGCCGCGACGTCGTCCGCCGAGGCCGCCGTCCCCTCGACCGCTTCGATCACGGCACGGCCCGCCATCGCCGACTCGAACGTGTCGAGCGCCATGCGGTCGGCGGGCGTGGCGAGCACCGAGAGCGGCCACGGGTCCCCGCGTTCGAGCAGCGGACCCGCCGCGTCCGCGAACTCGCCGAGCCGCGACGCGGTCACCACGAACCGGCCCAGCAGCGCGGCACGCGGCCCTTCGCGGTACATCGCGTACGCGCGCACGGCGTCGGACATCGCGAGCGCCGCCGGGGGAAAGAGCCCGGCGTAGTCCACCGCGTGCCTGAGCAACGCGTCGAGAGCGCCCGTTCCCTTGGACATGCTCACATGCTGGGCTTCGGGTTCACCTGCCCGCCGATCCATTTGTGCACCTCGCTCCACCAGAGCTGCGAGTTCTGCGGCTTGAGCACCCAGTGTCCTTCGTCGGGGAACACCAGCAGGCGGCTCGCCACGCCCTGCCGCTGCAGCGCCGTGAAGAGCGACAGCCCTTCGGAGTACGGGATGCGGTAGTCGAGTTCTCCGCCGATGATGAGCGTGGGCGTCTTGAAGTTCTTGACGTACAGATGCGGCGAGTACTTGCGGTACTGCTCCGTCATGTTCGCCGACGACGTCCACATCCCGCCGAACTCGGAGTCGACGAACCACTGCTCCTCGGTCGCGCCCGCCATCGCCTCGAGATTGAACACGCCGGCGTGGCTGACGAGCGCCTTGAACCGGTTCGTGTGCCCGCCGATCCAGTTCACCATGTAGCCGCCGTACGACCCGCCGGCCGCCGCCATGCGCGTGGAATCGAGCCACGGGTACTTCGCGAGCGCGGCATCGACGCCCTTCATCAAGTCGTCGTACGTCTTGCCGCCCCAATCCTTCGACACGGCGTCGGTGAACTTCTGGCCGTAGCCGGTGGACCCGTGCGGGTTGATGATCACGAGCCCGTACCCGCCCTGCGCGAACATCTGCGGCGCCCAGCGTGAACCCCACGCGTCGAGCCACGCGCCTTGCGGCCCGCCGTGGATGAGCAGCAACAGCGGGAATTTCTGGCCGGCCTTCCACTGCGGCGGCTTCACGATGAACCCGAACACGCTGTCGCCCGCCGCGCCCATGTAGCCGAAGTCCTCGGCGCCGTACAGCGTGAGCTTCGCGACCAGTGCGTCGTTCTCGTGCGTGAGCGCGTG
>CAIRBD010000057.1 GCA_903876745.1 uncultured Gemmatimonadota bacterium | reverse complement strand
GACCCGCGCCGGGGCCGCAGCGAGCGTTCCCACGCGCGGCACCGCGGGCAGTCGCTGCGCGTGCGCCACGCGGGCCGCGCCGGCCACGCTGGCGGCGCAGGCCACGAGAGCGACGCAAGCGAACCACGCGCGCCTCACGGCCGCCCCTCCGCCCGCCGGATCTCGCGCGCCTTGCGTGCCAGCGCGACGAGCAACGGCTCGAGCGCCGCGTCGTATGCCGCCGAGCCGAGCGTCGCCTTCTTCACGCGCACCGCCTCTACCTGATCTTCGAGCGCCGCGTGCTCGGCGTACAACGCCGCGATCCGCCGGTCCGTCGTCGCCGCCGTCGCGCGGGCGGCATCGAGGAAGAACCGCCGCGCCAGCACACCGTCGCCGGAACGCCCGGTGGGCTCCGCGCTGGGCGTGTGGTCGCCGTCGTCGTCGAGCTGCGGGTGCTCCGTCTGCAGATGGCTCGCGTTCTCGTAGAACCGCGCCGTCTCGCGCGCCGCGTAACGGAACGCCTCGAGCAGCGACACTCGGCCGTCCTTGTCGGTGTCGGCGCCGTCGGCGGTGAAGGCGCGCACGAAATACTCGCCGAAGTGCGACTCGTTGCGCTCGAACGAACTCTTGGTGGCGGTGATCACCACGCGGCCGGGCGCCGAGAGCACGGCGGCCGCGTCGCCGCTCGCGCTCGTGAGGTCGATGACTGCCACGCGGCGCGTGCCGAAGGGCGCGAGCCACTTCGCGAAATCACCCGCCGTCGGATCGGGGCCGGGCACGCTGATGCGCGTGTCGGCCCCCTCGCCCGAGCCGTGGCCGATGAGCACCACGACCAGTTGTCCGTTCGAACGTTCGTTCGACTGTCGGATGGCGCGCTCGATGTTCGCGCGCGTCGACGCGCCGCGATAGTGCGGCTCGGCGTACGTGCTGTCCTCGCCCAGCCACACGATGGCCGAATCAGCCACGCCGAACCGCGCGTGCAGCGCCGTTGCCAGCGACGACGCCATCGCCGTGAACCGCTTGGCGTACACCGCCTCGCCGCCGAGCCCGCTCACGATCACGACGTCCGTCTGCGCGCGCGCCGGCACCGCCGTCGCCGCGCCGAACGCGCACGCGAACAGCAGGCCCCGCACCCCGCGCGTCGCCGCCCTCACGCCAAACCCCGCAGCTTACGATAGCCCCACTCGGCGCTCAACAATCCCACGAGCAGAAGCAGATTGGCCGGCATGTCCCACAAGTCGAGTTCGTTCGTCACCGTCACGCCGCGCCGGCTCAGCGCCACGTCTTCGGCGAGCGACGCCGTGTGCCCCGCCGTGTAAAAGCGGCCGCCCGTCTCGCGTGCGATGCGTTCCAGCAGCCCGGCGCGCATCTCGGCATCCACGAACTCATCGCTGAGCGCGCCCGCGCGCACGAACGTCGTGTCGGCGCCGGCACCGGCCGTCTTCGACTGCGACTCGAGCTGCACCGTGTGCAGACCGGGCTCGTCCGGCGTGAAGGTGGCGCGGTACTCTCCGTCGCGATCCACGATCCATTCGAGCGGCACGTCGCGCCGCGCACCGGAGGGCGCCACCACGTGCGCCACCACCTGGGCGTCGTTCACCCGCGCATACGCGCTGTCGAGCACCTCGGCGCGCAGTTCCACCGGCGAGCGCGTGTTCACGAGGTCGGCCACCGCGTGCACTGTGGTGGTGGTCGGCACGTCGCTTGCGAGCCATCGGAGCAGTTGCCGCCAGAACGTCTCGAAGGTGCGGTCGTCGAGCGGCACGTCGGCGCTCATGCGCCACGTCCAGCTGTCCTGCACCGGCAAAGCCGCCGCCACGCCGCGCCCGTAGCGCTGATACACGAGGATCGGCTGCGCGTAGTCCATGGCACGCGCGCCGGGCACGCCGGCACGTCCGTCCTTACGCACCGTTCCCGCGATGAGCGTCACCGCGCCCGGCTTCACGCGTCGCACGTAGTTCACCGACGTCACCGCGGGGAGTGCGCGCCAGCGTGCGTCAGCAGATGTTCCGCCGGCACTCACCTGCGTCACGGCGTGGTTCATCCCGGCCGGCGTGAGCGACGGCACGAGGTCGGCAAGGAAGCTCACCGAGTCGCCCGTTGCGGCGCCCTCCACCTGGATGGGCATCACGTCCGCCAGCGGCGTACCGGCGTACCCGCCCTCCGAGAACGCACGGCGCCCGCCGAGGAAGAGCAACCCGCCGCCGCGCACGTTCACGAAGTCGGCGAGCATCTGGAGCTGATCGCGGGTGAAGAAACTCGCCTCGATGCTCCCGAGCACGATGGCGCGGTACCGGAACAACTCGGCGCGCGTCGTCGGAAAGCCGGCGGCCAGCTCCGTGGGGCCGTCCACCGACAGGCGCAGGAACTTGTTCTCCGCCGTGCGCTGCAGCGCCACGAGCTGCAGCGACGAGTCGGCGTTCACCGCCTCGCGGATGAACCGCATCTCGTAGCGCGGCTCCCCTTCCACGTAGAGGATCTTCTCGCGCGCGCGGCGCACCATCACCACCGCCTGGCGCGCGTTGTTCTGCGTGACCTGTTCCCCCGGCTGCGCCGCGATGCGAAAGGTGAGCGTCCGCGCGCCCGGTTCCGTGAGCCGCACCGCCACGTGCACCGGCGCCACATCGCCGTCGTTGGCGAGCGTGACGTCGGTGCTCTCGAGTACCGCGCCGTCGTCCTCCACGAGCAGCTTCACCGTGGCGCCACGATAGCCGCGCTGGCGCACCATCACGTCGGCCACGAGCGTGCTGCCAAGCAGCACCGAACGCGCCACCTCCACGCGGCGTACTTCCACGTCGCGGTCGAACCTCGCGGCGCCCACCCCCACCGTGAACACCGGCACCGACTTCGCACGCATCGCCGTCAGGCGGTCGGCGAGCGACGTGTTCGCGTTGTCGGCGCCGTCGGTGATCAGCACGAGCCCCGAGAGCGGCACCGCCTCGAGTTCGCGCTGCGCGCCGTCGATGGCGTCGCCGAGGTGCGACTCGGGGCGGTCGAAGGTCATCGTCGATGTGTCATCGAGCCGTTCGACAGTGCGGCCGAAGCGGAACAGGCGCACTTGGAAGCGCTGTCGCAGCGAGGCGAGCAGCGCGCTCCGCGGCGCAAGGATGGAATCGCGCACGTACTGCGCGCGTTCGCGCCCGCCCACGTCGGCGATGCGCAGACTGCGCGAGTCGTCGATGACGACCCCCACGTAGTTGCGCTGCGGCACCGCCGCGTTGAGCAGCAGCATGGGCCGGAACAGCAGCACCAGCACGGCGGCGAAGGCGCCGAGCCGGAGGGCAAGGAGCACGGCGCGATCGCGCGGCGTGCTCTTGCCGCGCACGCGCGCGTAGGTGCGCACGGCCAGCACCACGGCGATCGCGCCCAGCACGAGCAGCACCAACATCGGCACGCGCGGGCCGAACGCGAGATCACCGCGCGCGAACACCGCCGGCCGGTACTTGAAGAAGAACGCGAAGAGCGTGCGCAGCCCGTCGGTCATCCGCTCGGGGTAGAGGAGGTCCGGCAGAGTAACCACCGTCGGACATCTATATAACTTCCGGGCCCCTCGATTCGTTCAAACGGAAACTACGGCCGCGACAGCCGCTCCCGGGTCCACATCACGATCGTCCCGCACGCCTTGCCCGGCACGACGAACTCGGCCGGCGTCTCGCTGGCCGACGCGTAGACCTCGATGGCGCCGATGTTCCCCGCGCTGAACGCGCCGTCCACATCCCCCGGCTGGTACGACTCGAAGCGTGAGTTGTCCACGAAGTAGTTGAGGCAGCCGCCGGCCCGCGACGATTCGATGGTACGACCCACCCCCACGTTGTTCACGTGGATGCCGGGCATCATGCGCAGCAGATCGGAGAAGAGCTGCGGCTTGCGGCGCTCGATCTCCGTCGGATTC
>CAIRBD010000056.1 GCA_903876745.1 uncultured Gemmatimonadota bacterium | reverse complement strand
TCACAGAAGAGGCCGTCCTTCTCCGGCTTGAACGACCGGTAGTTGATGGTCTCGGGCTTGGTGACCTCGCCCCACGACCACCACGACCGGAGGCCCGCCATCTCCAGGCGCTCGCGCTCCTTGGAATCGCGCGGGCCGCGGATCTCCTCGGGCGACGCGATGCGGACCTGGATGTAATCGAACGCGGATGCGCGGGCGTCCCGCGCGTTACGGAAGTCGATCATGAGTTATTCCTCGCCAGCGCTGAAGGGCAACCCGCTGTAACCACCCTCTGCGTTGGCATCCATCGTCACGTGAATCCCGAGGGCCTGCAACTCCTTCACCAGCACGTTGAACGATTCCGGCGTTCCGGGCTCGGGCAGGTTCTGCCCCTTCACGATCGCCTCGTACACGCGCGACCGGCCGTTCACGTCGTCCGACTTCACCGTGAGGATCTCCTGCAGCGTGTGCGCGGCGCCGTACGCCTCGAGCGCCCACACTTCCATCTCGCCGAAGCGCTGGCCGCCGAACTGCGCCTTGCCGGCCAACGGCTGCTGCGTCACGAGCGAGTACGGTCCGATGGACCGGGCGTGGATCTTGTCATCCACCAGGTGCGACAGCTTCAGCATGTACACGCTGCCGACCGTCACCGGCGAGATGAAGTTCTCGCCCGTGCGGCCGTCCCGCAGGTGGATCTTGCCGGTGGGGGTGAGCCCGCTGCGCCGCACGAGTTCCAGCGACGCCGCGTTGACGTCGGCCTCCGCCTTCGGGCCGAGCATCCCGGCGAGCGCCGACCATCCCATCGACTCGAGCAGTTCGGCCGGCGAGAGCGCGACCTTCTTCTCGATCTCCTTGAGCGACTTCTTGATCTCGGCGCGGCGCGGCGCGGCGATCGCGTCGTCGTCGACCGCCGACTGATGGAATGCCACGGCGTGCTTCAGGTCCACGAGCTCGGCTTCCGCGAGTTCGCGGGCCGCGTTGGCGACATAGTCGCGGACGCGGTGGAAGACGTCCTTCGTCTCCGCCGAGAGGCCGCGCTTGTTCAGGTCGTTCAGCGACGCATCGTGCATGAGCTCGACCTTCTCCTCGCCGACCTTCGGGCGCAGTTCCCCGAGGAACGTGCGGATGTCGACGTCGCTCACCTCGAGCATCGGCGTCTTGAGCGCCAGCGCGTCGTGCGACCAGCGCAACGAGGCGAGACGCATCAGCAGCCCGATCTCCTTCTCATTGGCGCCCGAGAACACCGGCGTCTTGGCGTAGAACCCGAGGATCTTCGCCGCCCAGCCGAGGTGCGTCTCGAGGATCTGTCCCACGTTCATGCGCGACGGCACGCCGAGCGGGTTCAGGACGATGTCGACCGGCCGGCCATCCGGCAGGAACGGCATGTCTTCTTCCGGCACGATGCGCGCCACGATGCCCTTGTTGCCGTGACGGCCGGCCATCTTGTCGCCCACCGAGATCTTGCGCTTCTCGGCCAGGTACACCTTCACGAGCTGGATCACGCCCGGCGGCAGTTCATCAGGCTGCAGAATGCGGTCGATGCGCTCTTCCGCCTTCTCTTCGAGCTTCGCCTTGATGGTGTTCGCCGCTTCGATGATCTCGCGGATTTCGTCGTTGACCTTCTTGTTCTCGACGCGGAACGTCTTGAGGTCGAGCGTCGCGAGCCGGATGCCCTCGAGCACCTCGCCCGTGAGCTTCGTGCCGGCCGGGATGGCCTCTTCGACCGTCCCCGACTTGAGCGCGAGCGACACCACCTGGCCGTCGAGCATCTCCTTGAGCTCGGCGTCGCGGACGTCGTTCACGCGCACCTTTTCCTCGCCCTCGAGACGGCGCACTTCGCCGATGCGCTCGCCGCGGTCCTTCTCGACCACCTGGTCCTCGATGCGCGAGAAGATCTTCACGTCGATGACCACACCTTCCATCCCGGGCGAGACCTTGAGGGACGAATCCTTCACGTCCTTCGCCTTCTCGCCGAAGATCGCCGTCAGCAGTTTCTCTTCGGGGCTCAGCTCCGTCTCGCCCTTCGGCGTGATCTTGCCGACGAGGATGTCGCCCGGACGCACATGGGCGCCGATGCGCACGATGCCGCGCTCGTCGAGGTCCACGAGCGAGTCTTCCGACACGTTCGGGATCTCGCGCGTGATCTCCTCCCGCCCGCGCTTCGTGTCGCGCACGTGCAGTTCGAGCTCCTGGATGTGGATCGACGAATAGACGTCGTCCTTCACCAGGCGCTCACTGAGGATGATGGCGTCCTCGAAGTTGTGCCCGTACCAGCTCATGAACGCCACGAGGACGTTCGACCCGAGGGCCAGTTGGCCGTGCTCGGTCGCCGCGCCGTCGGCCAGCACGTCGCCGGCCTTCACCTTCTGGCCGAGCTTGACGATCGGCCGCTGGTTGATCGCGGTGTCCTGGTTCGTGCGCCAGTACTTCTTGATCTTGTAGCGGTCCTGCTGCGTGAGGCGCGACAGCGGCTCGTCGGCGCCCTTCTTCCCCTTCTCCGCGGGGCCGGCGTCGACGAGGATCTCGTC
>CAIRBD010000055.1 GCA_903876745.1 uncultured Gemmatimonadota bacterium | reverse complement strand
TGAACGTGCGCCCGATGGCCATCGACTCGCCGACCGACTTCATCTGCGTGGTGAGGCCGGGGTCCGCGGCGGGGAACTTCTCGAACGCGAACCGCGGGCACTTCACCACCACGTAATCGAGCACGGGCTCGAAACTCGCCGGCGTCGTCTTCGTGATGTCGTTGGGGAGTTCGTCGAGCCGGTAGCCCACGGCGAGCTTCGTCCCGATGCGGGCGATGGCGAACCCGGTCGCCTTCGACGCGAGCGCCGACGACCGCGACACGCGCGGATTCATCTCGATCACGACCATGTCGCCATTGGCGGGATTCACGGCGAACTGGATGTTGCAGCCGCCCGCGTCCACGCCGATCTCGCGGATCACGGCGATCGCCGCGTCGCGCATCACCTGGTATTCGCGGTCGGTGAGCGTCATCGCCGGCGCGACCGTGATCGAATCGCCGGTGTGGATCCCCATCGGGTCGATGTTCTCGATCGAACACACGATGACGACGTTGTCGTCCTTGTCGCGCATCACCTCGAGTTCGTATTCCTTCCAGCCGAGCAGGGATTTCTCGATGAGCACCTGCGAGATGGGGCTTTCGGCGAGGCCGCGGCGCACGATCGCCTCGAACTCCTCCTTGTTGTAGGCGATGCCCCCGCCGGTGCCGCCCAGCGTGAACGCCGGACGGATGATCGACGGGAATCCGGTCCACTCGCCGGCGACGAGCGCTTCGTCCCACGTCGTCGCGATGCGCCCCTCCGGACAGGTGAGCCCGATCTTCTTCATCGCCTCGCCGAACAGTTTCCGGTCCTCGGCCACGGCGATCGCGCGCGCATTGGCGCCGATGAGCTCCACGCCGTACTTGGCGAGCACGCCGCTCTCGTGCAGCGACATCGCGACGTTCAGCGCCGTCTGGCCGCCCATCGTCGGCAGCAGCGCGTCGGGACGCTCGCGCGCGATGATGAGCTCCACGAACTCGGCGGTCACCGGCTCGATGTACGTGCGGTCGGCGATCTCCGGGTCGGTCATGATCGTCGCCGGATTGGAGTTGACGAGGATGACCTCGTACCCCTCCTCGCGCAGCGCCTTCGCGGCCTGGGTGCCGGAGTAGTCGAACTCGGCGCCCTGCCCGATGACGATGGGGCCGGAGCCGATGAGCAGGATGCGATGGATGTCGTTACGACGCGGCATGGATCAGTTCTTGTATGATGTCGGCGCGGTGCCGCTGCGGCACCCAGCCGGTGTCGGCGCGGAGCTTGTCGTTGCGGCCGACGAGGATCGGAACATCGACGGCGCGCCGGAGCGTGTCGTCGGGAGCGAGCGCGGCGTCGACACCGGCGGCGAGCATCACCTCGCGCGCGAGCGCCTCCACCGACACGCCCTCGCCGGAGCAGACGTTGTACACCTCCCCCGCGAACCCGTCGTCGGCGAGCCGCACGTACGCGCGCACCGCGTCCTCGACGTGCAGGAAGTCACGCACGGTGCCGGTGTTGCCGATGGCGATCGTCGGCGCCCCGGTACGCCCCGCTTCGAGCACGCGCCGCACGAGCGACGGAAGCAGGAAGGTGTCGCGCTGACCGCGCCCCGCGTGGTTGAAGCTGCGCGTGCACACCACCTGCGTGCCGTCCTCGCGGAACGCCTCGAGGCCGAACACCTCCTGCGCCAGCTTCGTGGCCGCGTACAGATTGCGCGGGCGGCACTCGGCCTCCTCGCTCAGCGGCATCGCGTCGTGGTCGTGACGTCCGTACTGCTCGGCGCTGCCCACGAGCAGGAGCACCGGGTCGAGCGTCCCCGCGCGGCGGCGCGTTCGCACTTCGCCGAGCAGCGTGAGCGCGGCGCCGACGTTCACGTCGAGCGCGAGCCGTGGATCGAGCGCCGCGTCGGGCACGTACGCCATGCCGGCGAGATGGAAGATCGCGTGCGGATCGGCGGCGTCGAGCAGGCGCGCGACCACCGCGCGGTCGCTGACATCCGCGGCCTGCCACGCGATGAGTGCATGGTCGTCTTCGCTGAGCACGCCCACGCCCGGGTCGCCGTCGAGCGACGCGCCCGTGACCTGCCACCCCTGCCGCGCGAGTTCACGGCAGAGCCACTGGCCGGCAAAGCCGCCGGCGCCGGTGACGAGGGCGTGCCGCGCCGTCACGTCAGCCGCGGGCCGGGCCGCTGCGATGCCGCGCCAGGTCGGCGTCGACCATCATCTGCACCAGCTGCCGGAAGCGCACCTTCGGCTCCCACCCCAGGTCGCGCTTCGCCTTGGACGCGTCGGCGAACAGGAGGTCCACTTCGGCGGGACGGATGAACTTCCGGTCGAGCTTCACGTAGTCGTGCCAGTCGAGCCCGACGTGCGAGAACGCCTCCTCGCAGAGCTGCTGCACCGACCAGGTCTCCCCCGTGCCGATGACGTAGTCGTCCGGCTCCGGCTGCTGGAGCATGCGCCACATCGCGTCCACGTAGTCGCCGGCGAAGCCCCAGTCGCGGCGCGACTCGAGGTTGCCGAGGCGCACTTCGGGGATCTGGCCGAGCTTGATGCGGGCGACGGCGTCGGTGACCTTGCGCGTCACGAACTCGAGACCGCGGCGCGGACTCTCGTGATTGAACAGGATGCCGCTCACCGCGTAGAGCCCGAACGACTCGCGGTAGTTCACCGTGATCCAGTGGCCGTACACCTTGGCCACGCCGTACGGCGAGCGCGGGTAGAACGGCGTGCTCTCGCGCTGCGGGGTCTCGACGACCTTGCCGAACATCTCGCTGGAACTGGCCTGGTAGAAGCGCGCCTTGGGTGCGGCGCGTTTCATCGCCTCGAGCATGCGGGTCACGCCGATAGCCGTGAACTCGCCGGTGAGCACGGGCTGGGTCCACGACGTGGCGACGAAGCTCTGCGCGGCGAGATTGTAGATCTCATCGGGCTTGGCGTCGGCGATCGCGTCGACGAGCGACGTCTGGTCGAGCAGGTCGGCGGAGACGAGCTCGATCTGGTCGACGAGATGCGCGATGCGGTCGTACGGCGTCGTGGAACTGCGCCGGACGATGCCGATGACGCGGTACCCCTTCGCGAGCAG
>CAIRBD010000054.1 GCA_903876745.1 uncultured Gemmatimonadota bacterium | reverse complement strand
GCCGCCGTGGAGGTCGCGCTTCCGATGGACGCTCTCCCCGGTCGAATGACACGCGCCGCACAGGGCGGCGATGCGGGCTGGGAGCACCGGCGAGCGCGGGTCGTTCGACGCCACGATGTCGTGGCCGCCGTGGCAGTCGGCGCAGCGTGGCGTGCTCGCGCCACCGCCAGGGTTCGGTATGCCGTGCTGCGAGCGAGCGTTCCTCCGCCCCTCGTCGACGTGGCACTTGGAGCAGGTGGCCGGTGCGACCTTCCCTTCGTGGGGAAAATCCTTCTTCGCTAGGTCGGTGTGGCACGCGATGCAATCCGCGGGGCCGTGTTTCGATGCGGCGAGGGCGGCGGAATCCGTGTAGAGGGAGATCGTCGCGCCGCTGCGCTTGACCGTCAGGCTCTTGTCGCCGTGGCAGGTGAGGCAGTCGCTGTTCGATTGCGCGGCGACGCCAAGGGGGAGGCCGAGGAAAAGGCCAAGGCAGAATATATGAACAAGCGACTTCGATTTTATCATAATGACTGATGCGATCCCCGCCGGGTAGCGTGCTTTCCGTTCCGTAAAAGTACGGGCGGAGGCGGGTGCAACTGTCAGCGATTGTTCTACATCCGCGTCAGGCCATTCCGGCCGCGCGGCGGGCGCGACGGCAGGGCGATACGGTCAGGCGCGGCGACGGCGGCCGAACAGGGTAAGTCCACCCACGGCGCCGGCGACGAGCAGCAGGCCGACGGGCAGCAGCCAGCGACGCGCGGGACGCGCGCGCACGCCGATCTTGCCGTGCACGGGACCGCTGTCGAACCGCTCATTCGCGCCCTTGTGGCACTTGCCGCAGTTGTCGGCGCGATGCGACTTGTCGACGCTCGACGTGGTGTCGTCCTTTGCCCGGACGTCGTGGGCGCCGTGACAGCTCGCACAGTTCGCGGCCTCGATCGATCCGTCGCGCATTGCGAACCCGTGATAGCTGTCGGAGAACCCCTTGTAGCGGTCACTCGCGATGCCGTACGAACCCGAGAGGGTCACGGGATCGTGGCAGCGCGCGCACGCCTGGGCGGCGGCGGCCTTGGCGGGCAACTCGTCGGCACCGGGCTTCGCGTGTTCCGCGTGGCAGGTGGCGCAGGTGATCGAGTCCGTCTTCGCGCTCGTGCGCGCCTTGCCGTGCACACTCACATTGAACTTGGTCTCGATCGCGCCGTGGCACTTCGCGCACGTGCCCACGATGCTGTCCTTGCCGACGGTCGAGCCCGGCTCCGACTTCTTGATGATGCCGTGGCTCCCGTGGCAGCCCACGCACGACGCCACTGCCGAGTCGCCGTGCATCAGCCGGGCGCCGTGCATGCCGCGGTCCCAGCGGGGCACGAGCACGGTGGACGGCGCCACGAGGTCCCGCACGGCCGTGGTATCGAGGTGACAGTCCAGACAGGCGCGCGCCTGCGCCGCCTTGGCCGTGAGCGAGTCGGTCGCACCGCTCGCCACCAGGTGTTCCTTGCGATGGCACGACAGGCAGGTCGGCGCGCCCTTCACGTTCTTGCCGAGTGCCGTGTTATGCGTGGAGCCGGCGAACGAGGCCGCGGCCTTCTCGTGACATTTCCCGCACGACGCCGAGAGACGGCTCTCGCTGAACTTCGACCCCGGGACTTTCGCCGAGACGACATCGTGCGCGCCGTGGCACTCTTTGCACGCGACCTTCGGCTTCGCGCCGCTCCGGATCGCGGCCGCGACGCCGGGGTGGAAGGAGTGTTTGAACTGCGCGTTCTCGTGGCAACGCAGGCACACCACGGGCTCGGCGATGCCCCGATACGGGTCGCGCTTCGGATCGAGGCTCGTGTGGCAGGCCACGCACACGAGTTTCGCGTGCGCCGAGTGCTTCAGGATGGAGTCGTCGACAGCGGGCGGGACGCGCCCGACGCCGGCACGTGCCGTGTCGCGAGCCGTCTGGGCCGACGCGCTCGTCGCGCTCACCGAAAGGCCGACCGCAACCAAGGCGGCGAGCACGACAATGCGCATGCGCATGACTTACGGTTCCTTCGGCACGGTATGCCGGATCTTCGCCCACCGTTCCTCGAACTTGAACTCCTTGAACGTAGGGCTCTTCTCGTTGTGACAGGAGCGGCACTGCTGCTCGATGGCCGCGGCGTCTTTGTATTCCTTCATGCCGCCGGCGATGGACTTGACTTTGTCCTTCATGATCGGGTTGGTCTTGTAGCCCGATCCGGCGCCGTGGCACATCTCGCACTGCACGCCCTCCTTGATGTCCACGCCGGCGTCAGCGCGCAGGGCGTGGCACTGGAGGCACTCCGGCGACTCGGCGGCCGGTGCGGTCAGCCCTTTCGCCTTGGCGATGTCGTTCGCTTTTGGCGTCGTCAGCGTGATGTACGCCTGCGAATGACCGGACTTCTGCCAGATGCCGAGCTGGTTTCCCTGTTTTTCGGACTTATGACAGATGCCCGCGCAGGTCTTCACGCCGATGTACGTGTTGGCGGCGGCATCCTGTGCGCGGGCGGTCGTGCCGAGCAGCATCGTCCCGGCGAGGACCGTCAAGGCAATGATCGTCTTCTGCATGCGCTTCTCCCTGCATCGGGGACACCCAGTGCGCGGCTCGATCGGTCGAGGTGCGGCACGTCCCGCAATTGAATGGAGCAGACAGGGCCCTCGCCATAGGGGATTCACCGACGGCGCGAGAGGTTGGCCGATGACATCGTACGGCGTGCGCGCACTGCCATCATTCCATTTGTACGCACGCTTTCGAGGACGTTCCGCTCGCGCCGGTGCACCGCCAGACAGAGAGTGATCGCATGCAACGTAAGCTGCCCCCTTCGTTCTATAATTTCACGACGCTTGGCGGCTTGGTGGTCGCGGGGCTGAGTTTCGGGCTCATCCTCTTCCTGTTGGTGCTCGACTGGTTCAGCGGCGCGTCCAGACCCTACGTGGGCATCATCGCGTTCATGATCCTGCCGGCGTTCCTGCTCGGGGGATTGGCGATCGCCGGGGTGGGGGTCTGGCGCGAGCGTCTCCGTCTGCGCTCCAGCAGCGCCGTCGCCCAGCAGCTGCCGGTCGTCGATCTGAACAATCCGCGGCACCAGGCCGCGGTCGTGTTTGTCACGACGGGTGCGCTGTTGCTCATCGTGTTCTCCGGCTTCGGGAGCTTCCAGGCGTACGAGCACATGGAGTCGGACGAGTTCTGCGGACAGACCTGTCACACGGTCATGAACCCGGAGTACACCGCCTACAAGAACTCGCCGCACGCGCGCGTGGGGTGCGTGAAGTGCCACATCGGACCCGGCGCCGGCTGGTTCGTGAAGTCCAAGATCTCGGGTGCCTACCAGCTCTACTCGGTGGCGTTCAATAAGTACTCGCGGCCCATCGCGACGCCGATCCACAACCTGCGCCCGGCGCAGGAGACGTGCGAGAACTGCCACTGGCCGCGGCAGTTCTTCAGCGAGAAGCGATTCACGTACTCGTACTACGCGTCGGACGCCAAGAACTCCAAGTGGACGCTCGATCTGCTCGTGAAGGTCGGCGGCGGCAACGGCCAGGCCGGGCCGACGGCCGGCATCCACTGGCACATGAACATCAACAACAAGGTCTCCTACATCTCGTCCGACGAGACGCGGCAGACCATCCCGTGGGTGCGCGCCGTCGCGCCGGACGGCACGACCAACGTGTACCAGAGCACCGAGAAGCCGCTGAACGCGGCCGATGTGAATGAGAGCAAGACGCGGCGCATGGACTGCATCGACTGCCACAACCGGCCGACGCACATCTACTCGCCACCGGCCCGGTCGGTGGACAACCTGATGGCGGCCAATCGCATCGACGCGTCGCTTCCGAGCGCGAAGAACCTCGCCGTCTTCGTGCTCGAGAAGACGTATACGACCGGGGCCGCGGCGGCGGACAGCATCAAGGCCATCATCGGCGGCTACTATGCCGCGAACTACGCGGAGCTCGCGACCGCGAAGCAGCCGCAGATCGCGCAGATGATCTTTGAAGTGCAGGGGGTCTACGCCCGGAACTACTTCCCCGAGATGAAGACAAGCTGGAAGGGCTACCCGGACAACATCGGCCACATGTACTTCAACGGCTGTTTCCGGTGCCACGACGGCAAGCACGTCTCGCAGACCGGCAAGGTGCTCAGCAACGACTGCAACACGTGTCACATCGTGCTCTCGGACAAGATCGGCGCCGACACGTCACGCACGTCGGTCAAGGGGCTCGACTTCGGCCATCCGGTGAACATCAGCGACGCGTGGAAGAAGCAGCAGTGCAGCGATTGTCATAATCCGGCGGCCGGCGCCAAACCGCTCGTCGAGCCGATCATCCCCGCCAAGAAATAGGCGCGGTCCCGTTCCTGTACCCGTCTCGATCGCCGGGGAGGCACCTCCGCTTCCCGGCGATCGTCGCGAGCGGGATGCGCGTCGACCGGCCGCCAGTCGGTCATCTTGTCCACCCTCGTACGGGAACGTAACTTTTCAAGGCTGTGCGGGGCCGCACGGCGTGAACAGTTTCCCTTCGCCTGAGCCGCCGAGCGATTCGTTGAGCACCTCCGCATCAGACGCCGCATCGACGCCGACCGGCGCCGGTTCCGGCGGCGTACTCGCCACGCTGGCGCACATGATCGGCGAACTCGCGTCGGCGCGTCCGCTCGAGGAGAGCGTCGTGCGGTGCCTCGCGAAGTTGTCGGACGCCGTGCAGGGGTCCGAAGCGTCCATCTGGCTGCGCGTGCCCGACCAGCTCGTGCGCGCGTGGGGCGTGGGGGACGTGGTGACGACGGCCGCCGAGGTGGAGCGCGCGCGCGACGGTGCGGCCGACGCGCCGGCCTTGCTGGTGGCCATCGCCATCGCAGCCGGCGCGAAGACGGCCGGCGCGAAGACGGCCGGCGCGCTCGCCGTGCGCCTCACGCGCCCGCTCACCGCCGACGAATCGCTCCTCGTGGGAGCGCTGGCGAATCTGCTCGCGCCCGAACTCGCGCACGCGGAGAAGAGCCGGCAGCTCGAGGTGGAAGTGGAAGCGCGCACGGCGGAGATCGACCGCGAGCGGCGCTTCACCGAGAAGATCATCGACGCCCTGCCCGTCGGGCTGTACGTGATCGACCGCGAGTATCGCATTCAGGCGTGGAATCGCAAGCGCGAGACCGGCATGCAGGGCGTGAACCGCGAAGAAGCGATCGGCCGGACGATCTTCGAGATCCTCCACCGCCAGCCGGGCGAGATGCTGCGCCGCGAGTTCGACGAGGTGTTCACGACCGGCCGTATCCAGGAATATCAGATGGAATCGCTCGCCACCGGCGAGCTGCGTACGTACCGCATCACGAAGATCCCGATGCGACTCGGCGATTCCGCGGTGACGCACGTCATCACGACGGGCGAGGACGTGACCGACTGGAAAGAAGCGCAGCAGCGGTTCGCCCAGGCGGAGAAGCTCGCCGCCATCGGGCAGCTCGCCGCCGGCGTGATGCACGAGATCAACAACCCGCTCGCCACCATCGCCGCCTGCGCGGAGAGCCTCGGCTTCAAGCTCGGCGACGCCCGCAAGGCGGGCAGCGCGATCCCCACCGACGCCGACGAGTACCTGCACATCATCGACAACGAAGTGTCGCGGTGCAAGCAGATCGTCGACGGACTGCTCGACTTCAGCCGCCCCAAGCAGGCGCTCAAGGAGCGGGTGGACCTCAATGAGGTCATCGAGCGCACGCTGCTCCTGCTCAAGCACCACGTGCGGTTCAAGCGGCTCACCATCAAGTCGGAACTCGACCCCGCGCTCGACCGCATCCCGCAGGCGAATGCCGAGCAGCTCGTGCAGGTGTTCATGGCGCTGCTGCTCAACGCCATGGACGCGATGGGCGAGCGCGGTGTGGTGACGCTGCGTACGCGCCGCGGCCGCCCGAACGAGGAGGGGGCGATCGCCGAGGTGGTGGACCAGGGGCATGGCATCGCGCGGTCGGAGCTCTCGAAGATCTTCGAGCCCTTCTATACGACGAAGGCCCCGGGGCGGGGCACCGGACTCGGCTTGTCGAT
>CAIRBD010000053.1 GCA_903876745.1 uncultured Gemmatimonadota bacterium | reverse complement strand
GGTGCGCACGAGCGCGTCGGCCGGCGGCGGGGCGTTCGGATTCCGCTCGCTCGCGAAGCCATTTACACTTCATACGTTGATCGTGGAGTTGCGCGCAGTCCTTTCATTCCCCACCGCAGACACGAGCCTATGACCGCAGGATATTCCGGACTTCGCGTACTGGTCGTCGACGACCAGCAGCACGTGCGCAAGTTCGTGCGTGACCAGCTCTCAAGCTTCGGGGTGACCGAAGTCGAGGAAGCGTCGAGCGGGCGGGCGGCGCTCGCCGCCGTCACCGCGCCAGGCTCCGCCTTCGATCTCATCCTGTGCGATCTGCGGATGCCCGACATGGACGGCATCGAGACGATCCGCACGATGGCCAGCATGGGGCTACAGTGCACCGTGGCGATCCTCTCCGTCGAGGACGAACGGGTGATCGAGAGCGCCGGACTGCTGGCGACGCTCGGCGGGCTGCGCCTCGTGGGTGAGATCTCCAAGCCGCTCACGGCCGAGAAACTCGAATCGCTGCTGCGGCGAACGATCGAAGATTCCCTCCCCGCGCCCGCGCGCGCACCCGACGTGCCGTTCGCCGAACTGGCGGACGCGATCGAGCGCGAATCGCTCGAGCTGCTGTTCCAGCCGCGAGTGGTGATGCGCACGGGGGTGTGCGTCGGCGCCGAGGCGATCGTGCGATGGACGCACCCGGTGTACGGACCGCTCGGCGGTGAGACGCTGCTCCCGATCATCGAGCGGTCGAAGGAGACGCTCGCCGCGTACACCATGCAGACGCTCCGCCGCGCGATCGCGTCGTGCGCGCGCTGGCAGGCGGACGGCCACGAGATGGGCGTGTCGATCGATCTCTCGCCCACCGTGCTCGGCCAGCTCGACCTGCCCGAGTTCATCGAGAGTGTCGCCCGCGAGCACGACGTCGCACCCGCCGGCATCACGATCGAGATCGCCGAGTCGACGATGCCGGCCGATCTTGCGACGATGGTCGACGTCGCGGCCCGGCTCCGCATCAAGGGATTCCGGCTCTCGCTCGGCGAGTTCACGGGAACGCATTCGGGGATGCAGGAGGTGCTCAAGATGCCGTTCAACGAACTGCGACTCGCGGCTGACTGCGTGGACGGTTGCGCGGACACCGACGGCAAGCGCGCCGTCGTCGAAGCGGGGCTCGCGTTGGCGCGCAGTCTGAAGCTGTCGACCGTGGCGGTGGGTATCCGCCGGCGCCCCGACTGGGCGCTGCTCGACGAACTGGGCTGCGAGGTGGCGCAGGGCAACTTCCTGGCGCACGCCATGCCGGAGATGGGGCTTGGCATCTGGGTGACGCAGTGGACGATGCAGCGCCGCTGAACCGCGGCCCGCGCATGTCACAGGGGGCGCGCCGTGCACGGCGCGCCCCCTGTCGTTGCCGTCAGCCCGCGAGCACCTCGCGCACGGCGTCGAGCAGCTGCTCGTTGGAGAACGGCTTCTCGAGCGTGCGCGACGCGCCGAGATGCGCCGCGAGGTCGAGATAGTCGCCGGCACTCCCGCGGCCGCCGCCCGACATCGCGACGATCTTCTGATCCGGGTACATCTTCCGGATCTCCATGATCGTCTCGATCCCCTCTTTGTCGGGCATCACGAGATCGGTCAGCACGAGATCGAACGTGTCGCGGGCGAGCGCGGCGAGGCAGCCGTTGCCGTCCGCCGCCTGCGTGACGTCATGCTCCTCCAGCTGCAACACCAGTGTCATCAGTTCGCGCACCGGTTCTTCGTCGTCGACCACCAGAATGCGCGCCATGAACTCCTCCCAGCCGTGCCGTGCGGTGCATCGCGGATTCGGCACACAAGATACAACAATCGCCACGACGCCATTGCGGCAACCATCGCGGTTCGGTGGCGCGCTGCCCACTGTCCCTTCCTCGGCGGACTCTGGGACATTTTGTCCCGGTTCCCTTCGCGCCAGCAGCGTCGTAACGTAAGAAGCCGCTGGGAGTCGCTCCGTTGTCGGCTGGCTCGCGCAACCTGCATACCGGGCACGCGTGGCTGCAGCCGCGGCGGTACGGCGGTGCGCGGTGCGACCAACGCAGACGAACGGAGTGCGGCATGACGATCGCGAGGCGGATGTTCGGATTGTTCGCGCTTCCCGCGGCGTTCTTGTCGTTGCTCTCGGTGTTGAGTTGGCAACATCTCGCTCGCATCGAGGAACGCAATGCGTTCCTGGCGGACAACGTCGTTCCGAGCCTGGCGATC
>CAIRBD010000052.1 GCA_903876745.1 uncultured Gemmatimonadota bacterium | reverse complement strand
GGCTGCGGGCGCTGGCCGCCGACTTCGACGGCGGACGCAAGGCCGCGCTCGCCCGCGCCGTGTCGATCGTCGAGGACCAGCGCCCGGGGAGCGACCTGTTGCTTGCCGCGATGCACTCCCGCATCGGACGCGCGCGCCGCATCGGTCTCACCGGGCCGCCAGGGGCGGGGAAGAGCACGCTCACGACGCTGCTTGCCGCGGAGCTTCGCAAGGCCGGCCACACCGTGGGGATCGTCGCGGTGGACCCGACGTCGCCCTTCACGGGGGGCGCGCTGCTCGGCGACCGCGTGCGCATGGAGCAGATCGCGCTCGACCCCGGCGTGTTCATCCGGTCGATGGCCACCCGCGGCTCGCTCGGCGGCCTCGCCGCCACCACGCGCGAAGTGTGCGACGTCCTCGATGCGTTCGGCGTCGACCGGATCCTCGTCGAGACCGTGGGCGTGGGGCAGAGCGAGCTCGACATCGCCCGCACGGTGGACACCAGCACCGTCGTGCTCGTGCCCGAGTCGGGCGATTCCATCCAGACCCTGAAGGCCGGCGTGATGGAGATCGCCGATCTGTTCGTCGTGAACAAGGCCGATCGTCCGGGGGCTGACCGCCTCAGGAACGACATCGAACTGATGCTTGGGCTGCGCTCCGGACTCACCCTCAAAGACACGCCGGCGCATCACGGGATCGATCTCAGGGCCCTCGCGAATCCCGCCAAGGCGGCCCGGGTGGCCGCGCGGAGCGTCGACGCCGAGCGATGGGTGCCGCCGGTGCTCCGGTCCGTCGCCACCACCGGCGATGGCGTGGACGAAGTCATCGCCGCGCTCGACCGCCATTTTGCGTATCTTGAGGCCAGCGGAGCGCTGCAGCGCCGCCGCCGCACGCGGCTTCGCGAGCGCGTGGTGGATGTCGTCGAGCAGCGCGTGCGCCGCCGCCTGTGGACGGATCCGGCGACCTCGGCCTGGCTCGACGATCGCATTCCTGACCTCGAATCCGGCCGCACGACGCCCTATGCCGTGGCCGACGATCTATTGGCGCGCAGCGGCGCCTTGCTCACTGGAGGATCCTGATGACCGGCATTCACGACGTGGACGAACCCCTCGCCTCGATGCAGGAAGAACTCGACCGGCTCCGCGCCGAAGTGGCGTCGTACCGCGTCAAGTTCGAGAAGGCGGCCAAGCGCGACATCGCCTTCACCAACTCGTCCAACGACGTGCCGCCGCTCTACACGGCGCTCGATCTCGAGGGCTCGGCCGGGACCGCGCTCGAGGTGCCCGGCCTCTATCCCTACACCCGCGGCATCCACGCCACGGGCTACCGAGGCAAGCTGTGGACGATGCGGCAGTTCGCCGGCTTCGGATCGGCCAAGGAGACCAACGAGCGGTACAAGTTCCTCCTCGCGAACGGCACCACCGGCCTCTCCGTCGCCTTCGACTTCCCGACGCTGATGGGCTACGACTCCGACCACGTCCGGTCGGAGGGGGAAGTGGGGAAGTGCGGTGTCGCCATCAGTTCGCTCGCCGACATGGAAGCACTGTTCGAGGGGATCCCGCTCGGCGATGTGTCGACGTCGATGACCATCAACGGCCCGGCGATCATCCTCTGGTGTTTCTACATCGCGGCCGCCGAGAAACAGGGGGTCACCGCCGACAAGCTGCGCGGCACCGTGCAGAACGACATCCTCAAAGAGTACATGGCGCAGCACGCCTGGTGCTTTCCCATCGAGCCGGCGCTGCGCCTCATCGTGGACATGTTCGACTGGGGGTCCACGCACGCGCCACAGTGGAACACGATCTCCATCTCCGGCTATCACATCCGTGAGGCCGGGGCCACCGCCGCCCAGGAACTCGCCTTCACGCTCGCCGACGGATTCACGTACGTCGAACGCGGCATCGCGCGCGGGCTGGATGTGGACGAGTTCGCGCCGCGCCTGTCGTACTTCTGGGACGTCCACAACGACTTCTTCGAGGAGATCGCCAAGCTGCGCGCCGCGCGCCGCATCTGGGCGCGTCACATGAAGGAGCGCTACGGCGCGAAGGATCCGCGGAGCTGGATGATGCGGTTCCACTCGCAGACCGCCGGCGTCACGCTCACGGCGCAGCAACCGATGAACAACATCGTGCGCGTCGCGTACCAGGCCCTCGCGGCGGCCCTCGGCGGCACCCAGTCGTTGCACACGAACTCGATGGACGAGACGCTCGCGCTGCCCACCGAGCACGCCGTGCAGGTGGCGTTGCGCACGCAGCAGGTGCTCGCTTTCGAGACGGGTGTCCCCAACGTGAGCGATCCCCTCGGCGGTTCGTACTATGTGGAGGCGCTCACCGACGCGATGGAGCGCGAGGCCGAAGCGCTCTTTGCGCAGATCGAGGAGCAGGGCGGGGTGGTGCGCGGGCTCGAGAACGGCTGGTTCCAGCGCAAGATCGCCGAGAGCGCGTCGCGCCAGCAGTGGGAGATCGAACAGCACCGCCGCGTGATCGTCGGGGTGAACGAGTTCGTGAGCGAGGAGGACGCGCTCACGATCCCGCTGCTCAAGATCGACGAGCAGGCGGCGCGCGATCAGGC
>CAIRBD010000051.1 GCA_903876745.1 uncultured Gemmatimonadota bacterium | reverse complement strand
TAACGGTTAACCGTTAACGGTCAACTGTTAACGTCAGTAGTCGTTGCCCTGGGTCGCAGCCCGAGTATGTGGCACAGCGCGTAGGTGAGATCCGCGCGATTGAGCGTATAGAAGTGGAACTCCGAAACCCCCGCGTCGGCCAACCGCTGGCACTGCTCCGCCGCGTAGGTCACGGCGACGAGTTTGCGAGTCTCCGGATCGTTCTCGAGTCCGTCGAACAGCTCCGCCATCGCGCGCGGGATGCTCGCGCCGGCGCTCGCCGCGAAGTTGCGCATCTGCGTGAAGTTCGTGACCGGCATGATCCCCGGCACGATCGGCACGGTGATGCCTGCTTTGCGGGCGCGGTCGACGAACTTGAGGTAGGTCCAGTTGTCGAAGAAGAACTGCGTGATGGCGCGTGTGGCGCCGGCGTCGATCTTGCGCTTGAGGTTGTCGAGTTCGGCGTCGAGCGAGAGCGAGTCCGGATGTCCTTCGGGGAACGCGGCGACGCTCACTTCGAAGTCGTGGCGCGCGCGCAGCCCGGTGACGAGGTCGGAGGCCCAGGCGTAGCCGTTCGGCGTGGGCGTGTAGCGCGTCTCGCCGGTGGGCGGATCGCCGCGCAGCGCGACGATGTGGCGCACGCCCGCGTTCCAGTAGTCATCGGCGACGGCGTGGAGCTCATCGCGCGTGGCGCCCACGCAGGTGAGGTGCGCGGCCGGGACGAGCGACGACTCGGTGAGGATGCGGCGCACGGTCTTGTGCGTGCGTTCGCGCGTGGAGCCGCCGGCTCCGTACGTCACCGAGACGAAACGCGGCGCGAGCGGCTCGAGCCGCTGGATGGCGCGCCAGAGGTTCGCTTCCATCTCCGCTGTTTTGGGAGGGAAGAACTCGAACGAGACGTGGAACGGGGCGATGGTGTGGGGCACGGGGGGGGGCTTGTGGTGCGGGGTGACCGCGTGGCACGGGACGAACGCCATCTATATAGAATCGGCTCCGGCACAGGGCCGGGGCACAAAAAAGCCCGGAACGCGAGGCGCACCGGGAGCGGCGCTTTAGCGGAATGTTTTACGTGGCCGCAAGTTGCCTCAAATCGCCACGGGGAACGGTTGTCTTATATCAGTTTATCCGGATGAACGGATTAGTCAAGGGGGCGGCACGTCGCTGGGGCGGCCAGCTCCCTCCGAACGCCTTGTACAGTTGCACCGCCGATGTCACACCGGAGCGGAGAGGGAGACACGCACGGTTTGGTTCGCAGGCGCGCCGTTGCGCATGGCCGATGGCAGATCCGCGCCGGTGCCACTCGTGCGGGAGATGACCAGAGCCACGTCGCCGGCGAGTCGCACCGACGATGGAAGGAGCAGGGCGCGCGTCGCATCCCGATTCGCGACGATCCTGCACGCGCGAGCGGAGGTGGCCGCACCGACGACCGCCGACATGTCACTCCACGGCAGCGGCTGCGGCGCGTCGAGCAACACGCCGACCACCGCTCCGCGTGCGGTGAAGACGGTGAGACGCGCATGCGTCGGTCGCACGGCAGTGCCGATCCCCAAGGTGGTCGCGAGCGACTCGAACGACGCTCCCGGATTACGGCGGGCCGCCGTCCACTGCGGGCGCGCTGCCGATTGTACGGCGACAATCGTCGTTCGCGCACCCACATCGCCGATGGCGTCGGCGACCCCGAGATACGCTGAGGTCGTGAACGACCAGGTGTGGAGCACGAGGCCGTTGCCGTCGACGATCTCGGCGATGTACACCGTCTCGGGTTTGAGCGCCGTGGTCGGCGACACGGCGAACCGCAGTTCGGGGAGCACGGGGTCCGTGGGACCGTTCGTCACCCTCGCCGCTCCGAGGAATGAACGTTCGTCCTCGAACATGGCGCTCTGCGGCGAGTCGCTCCACGCGCCTGCGATGGTGGTCGTCACGCCATTCGCGTCGCGCAGGCGGCAGCTGATCGCCGCCGAGGCGCCGCCGACGAGATCCGGCAGGTAGCGCGCCTTCGCACGCACGACGAGATCGTCGCCGCGGAAGACGGCCACCGCACCGTCCGCAGGACGGCTCGACCCGACGTACGGTGTCATCGCCTCGGCGTGGCCGGTCGCGAACTCGTGCGCCGTCGTGAACGGCTTCGAGTCGACGATTCGGCCGTCGAGCAGGAGCGACGTCGTCGTGACGACGGTGAGCCGGTAGCGGGAATCGGGCTCGAAGAGCGGCGACGGTGCGCGCCATGCGTCGACGGCGGCGCCGCTCAGCAGCGGTGCCTGCGCCTGCCGGCGTCCGCGGTCTGCGTCGTCGATCGAGAGGCGACAGAGGCGGTGCAGGCGGCTCGCGCCACCGATGATCGAGATGCGCTCGATCGGTCCGCCGCTGAACGTCACGGGCGCGCCGCTCGTCGGAGCGACGGCCATCGCGCGCGAGCTGCCGTCGGTGAACCACGCGGTCACCGTCGCCCGCGCGGTGCCCGTTGTGAACGTGAGTGCCACGTGCTCGGCTGGTTTGGGCAGCTCGATCCACAGTGCATCCGGCTCACGAGTGCGAAGGCCAGTCAGGTCACCCGCGCGTTGGACCAACAGTCCGGTCGCATGAAGGTCCGTGAGCGGCCAGTCGACGCAGACGTCGTTGACCGGCGTTTGCGCCGGTCCCGTCGCCCAGTCGGGCAGTGTGCCCTGATACCACGCGGCGTAGTCCGGCGATGCGGCGCGGGCGAAGGCGAACGGTGCGATGTGCCAGAGTTGCAGCGCGCGGCGCTGGGGCGTCGTTCCGTCGGCGAGCGCGGCCCACGAGCCCCAGAGTGGGAGGCCGGCGTCGACCCACGCGCTCCCCTGGAAGCGTTCGAGCGTGATCGCCGTGACGTCGTATTGCAGTGCGTAGGGACCGACGGTGTCTCGCTGCGTCGCCGTGGCCCCGGGATTCGCGATCGAGATCGGCGCGACCACGTTGACGTTGTTCGTGAACGTGAGCAGTGGTCGAGCGTCGCGGTCGACGGGATCCGCCACCGGCGGCCACGCGGTCTGCGAGGTGGAGGCGACGAGCGTCACCGAAGCCAGCGCTTCAGTCAGCGCCGGCGGCGTCGGATCCTGCCAATCGAACGACACGTGCTCGTCGAGGTCGTCGAGCGGCCAGGGTAAGTCGACCTTCAGGCCGATCGCGCCGTGCACATGGTACGGTGCGGGAGCCTCGGCCGTGAGCGACGCCGTTGCAGCGGCGCCCACGTTGAATCCGGCGACACCGACCGCGAACGTGCCGTCGAGTGCGAGCGAGCCGCTCGCCTGTTGCGGCCGCCAGCTGACGACGGCGTTCGCGTCGATGCTCGCCTTGAGTGTCGCCGAGACGACGCCGAGCGACCACTTCTGTCCGAAGTGCGCGCTGGCGCCCGTCGCGACCTGCGACGAGGAGAGCATCAGGTATGCATCGCCGCTCGCGATCGAGAGGAGATTCGCGTGCACCCGTGCAGTCGCCGGCGTCTGTTGCCCGAGCCACAGGTGGAACTTCGCCGGATCGTGAAAGTCGAAGAACGCGTCGGCGTGGCCGGCGGCGTCGAGCAGCTTCGGCCGTTTCCACTGCGCGTCGATGCCGAGTTGGAACGTGCCCGCGCGCTTGTCGATCACGGCGAGCGCGTGCAGCGCCCCTTCGTCGGCGCCCTTGAGCGGTGGTTTGGGCGCGAGCACGTTCGCCTTCGCGTCGATCAGCACCGTCGGCCCCGGCACGAGCACCACGAGAAGGCCCTTGCCTGACACCGCGTAGCCGCCGTCGGGAAACGTCCCGAACGAGACGCCGGCGCCGATGGCGAAGGCGCCGGCTGTGTCGGTCCACTTGCCGGTGTCGACGAGATCGAACGCGGGTTTCGCGGCGTACCACGCGTACCAGGACTGGTCGCCCGCTCGCCGCGGCGCGCGGTTCGTCGCGACGAGTCCCGACATGCCGAAGATCGCGGCACCGGTGGCGCCGATCGGCAGTCCGGCCGGCAACTCCACGTCGAGGAACAGTTGCAGGGTGTTCACGCCAAGCGCGACGTCGTGCGCGATGCGCACGCGGGCGTCGATGGCCACGTCGAGCGACGTGAGCCGCACGGTCGCCGCGCCGTCGAAGATGTGCGCGCCGTTCGCGTCGGTGGTGAGCGACACATGTCCCGTGACGCGCAGTACGTCGGGGATCTCGAGGTCGAGGCCCACGCCGCGGAGCGACAGGGCGGGATCCTTCCATCCGCTGGCGAACGACAGCCGCAGCCCTTCGACCGATGCGCTTCCGGCGAGATTGTCGGAGAGCCGCACGTCGCCGCTGAGGCCGATCCACTTGCGGCCGTCGTCCGTGCCGAATCCGACCTGGGTGACGGACAGGCGGAAGCCGTGCAGATCCATCGACACAGGACGTGCCAACGTGCACCAGCCGCCGGGGAGCGAGACGTTGCCACCCTTGTCGATGCGAAGCCCCTGCAGCTCGATGCTCGGCCAGGTCACGTCGGGCGCGCCGTAACTGAGCGCAAGGGTGCCGCCGATGACGACGGATGCATCGTTCCCCGCGAGTTCGATGCCCAACGACGAGAGCGTGAATGCGCCGATGCCGTCGCCACCGATCGCCGCGAGCCCGCCGGTACCTTCGGCGATGCTCACGGCGAGGCGGCCGTGCGCGCCGAACGCGACGCTGGCATCGACCGGCTGATCGAACCAGGGCAGCGTGAGCGATCCGCGGAGCGCGCCGTCGACGATGTTGTTCTGCGCGATCGTGAGGGCGAGGTTCTTCGGCGCGAAGGCGAGGCCGCCGATGTCGTTGCCGGTTGCCAGTTCGCCGGACCACGCGCCGCTGAAACGGCCACTCACGCCGTTGTTGCCGATGGCGACGCCATCGGCGACGATGGTCTTCAGTGCACTTTCGCCGAGCGCGATCGACGGGGGGAGGTGGAGCGTGACCGTGCTGAGCGCGATGCCGCGGAAGCCCGGGGACTGGCCGGCGGGGGGTGGCTCGTTCGCGGCGAGGTAGAGCTCGGCGGTCGCCTGATCGATGACGATACCGGTGTCGCGGATCATCGCGCGGGGACAGGTGAATGATGGGCGTGCCTTGAACGTGACATTGCCCGAGCCGTCAACGATCAGTGTGCCCACGCCGAAGGTGAGGACGACCTGCGTATTGTCGATCTGCTTCCAGTCGGGGTTCGGAGGATCGTTGGTGACGGGGATGAGCAGGTCGCGTGAGACGGTGGCGGTGACATCCAGGTTATCGAGGCGAACGGCGAATGTCGGGGCGATATCGCACTCGGCCTGTATGATCGTGTTCCCCTTCTGGCCTAGCACTGTGAAGGTCACACCGTCGAGACCGGGGAGCGTGAACGTCAGCGCCTTGTCGATCTGCACCGTCATGGCGCAGGTGACAGTCGCGCCGGACTGGCTCCACGAGAAATCGGTGACGCTGAGGTGGTCGAGGAACGAGCCGTCGGCGGGCGCGAACCAGCCGCCGGGCCAGGAGCGGATCCAGTCGGAGAGGGGGATGAAGGTCGGGGTCACGAGGGCCAGAGGTTGTACGGCACCAGATAGTTGACCCGCAGGTCGTCCCAGTCGGCGGTAGGCAACTGCTCGGACAGCGCGTTGAGATAGTCGGTGGTCGTCGGAGAGTGAGTGACCCCCGCAGTCGCAATGGCGGCGACGAGGGGACTCCACACGATCGCCTTCGTGAGTTCAAGCAGCGTTTGATCGTCTCGCCATGGGAGCGGGATGTTCAACGACGTCTGTCGGGGGCCTGGAACCGGGGCGATGCCTCGTGCTTCTAGGAACTCTGCGAGTGCCGCAACGAAGATGCCTTCCACACTGCGGCCGAGCAGGGGACTGCTGTGCACGCTGATCGGCTGTGCGCCGTTCGCTCCGAGAAATACCGTCGCGTTCGGCGACGCGGCGCCGATCGCCGTGCGCGCCCCGGGCGGCAGCGGGGGCGAATTCGTGAACGTTGGCATGACGGCGCCCGCGAGAACGGCGATGAGGTCGGCCCAGCCTTCGAGCAGCGCACCCACGTCGTTCTTCACGCGCGACAGTTCGTGCGCGAGAAGACTCCACGACGACACATACGTGATCGGCAGTCCCATGAGCCGCATGGCCACCACGTGCGAAAACTCGTGCGCACCGCCAGCGAGTTCCAAGGCGGCCATCGAATTGACCGTCAATTTGATCGACTTCGTGAATGCGTTCGTCGCGTCGGGCCAGAGGGAGAAACCTTCTTTTGCGATGTTGAGCTGGACCGGGTCTGGCCCGCGGACGGCGCCCGCCGAGATCGCATCGATTATCCGGGCCGCCGTGCATAGCTGGAGCACCATCAACAGGGCGAACGGCCACGATCCGTCCTCGGTGAAGATCCGCCAATCCCTCGGCCGGTCGGGTTCGCCAAGGGAACCGTCGGCCGGTACGTACGAACCCATGATCGGCGGATGCACATCCCAATCGAAACCGAGGTCGATCCGCGTCGGCCAACCGCCCGATGGGACGATCGTCGGGGCAAGTTCGACGCGTGAAGCCACGGTGCCGGGCACTTCAAGACAGCTGCCGACGACCAGTCCAGTCGCATCGGCGCGAAATGTACAGAACAGTTCCGGCAAGTCGGAGGTCAACGCGGGCTTGAGCCTGAAGTTGAGGAGCACTCCCGTGGAGGCGGGCATTGCCAACGGGGCACGGAACGGAATGTCGTGCGTGATGCGCACGACCACCGGCAGACCGACCGTCACGACGAGCGGATTGTCGGGACGGCCGAGCGAAGCGCCCCGAAAGTTCTCTACCCACAGCGGTTGACCGCTCGCGTCGTTTCGCGCGCGCGTGCTCCACGTGCCCGTCCACATCGGGTCCTGCGATGTGTCGGACGGGTCGACGTAGCGCCCTGTAGGGAGCGGCTGCGCGGGTGTCACCTCGAAGTGAAAAGCCGACGCGGCGAGTCCCGGCGCGGGCACGAGGAATTGTGCGCGGCCTGCGTTCGCGCCCGTCGCACTCACTGCAGTCGCGATGGAACTACTCGAGAGCGACCGACTGTTCATCAGCGCCACCGATGCTCCTTCGAGCCACACGTAGTGCCCTGTCGGTGCCTGCGTCGTTGGCGTCGGATCGAAGTACCGAAGGCGCAGGTAGATCTCCGTCGCGGCCGGTATCGCCGCCGCCGCGACTACGACGGGGTGTTCCTCGAGCGCGGCGTCGACCGATCCAAGACTGCCGATCGTGTTCGAGATCGATGCGATCTCCTTTCCGCCGGCATCGAACCCCCGCAGCTGTACCGCGTATGCCCCACCGTCGGCCGCTCCGGCCACGCCCAGTACGGTGCCGCTAACGATCCGCGGCGCCCATTTGCCGGCGAGCACCTGATCCACCCACCACGCGGCGTCGTTGGGTACCGACGCTGATACGCCGAGCGTCGCCTTCGTTCGCGCCATCTCGTCCGGCGGCACGAGCAGGCTCCACTCGCTGACGAGCTGACGGAACGTCGTATCATCGAACCCACTGTACACCCAGGTCGTGGGACGCGGCACGCCCCACGGGAATCGGGTCTCCGCCGAGTTCAGCAGCGCCGGACTCACGGTGATGATCAAGGACGGTTCCGTGATCGGTAACGAGGTCGGGCCACCCTGTGTCGCGTATTGCACCTTCCCACCGAGTACGACGTAGAGAAGCGCCCCGTCCGCGGAGGTCATGCTGTCGGGCGGCGTGAACGTGATCCTGACGCCACCGCTCGCCACCGCACTCACCTTGTACGAAGCCGACAGCGGCGCGTAATCGGCCCCCGCCGCCGTCGGTGAGCTCGCGCCTCCTCCCGCCGGCGTCCGGAACGGGTGCGCCACCACACCCGCGGGAAGCAGCATCGGTGCATAGATGCGACCGTACGCGGGGGTCGTCATGGCGTCACGCCCCCGCTCATCGCGGCCACCACGACATCCGCGAACTCGACGTTCGTCGCACCGTTGCTGCCCGTCACGCGCACCCGATACCGCTGCGACAGCGCCGCGCGAGCCGTCGTGTCGGCGCAGACGAACTCGCGCCCGTCCGCTGTCTCGCTATGGCCAGAGCCGAACGTCGCCACCTGCCGCCAGAGCACATCACCCTCGCTCTGTCGCTCCACCACGCACGACGTGCCGGCGACGTACGTCTGCCAGCGCAGCAGCACGGCGGGTTGTGCACCGGCGGTCGTGCCGGTCGCCTCCTTCCCCACGGTATCGGCCCAGCCCCATTCAGACCGCAGCCAGGTCGGCGGCGATGGCACGGACGTATCGACCACGCGCACGCGCCACGCCGCACTCGGTTGCGACACGTTGCCGGCTGCATCGACCGCGGCGATGCGATACGACCAACTCGTCCCGCCGGCGAGCCCGGCGTCAGTCCAGGTGAGGGAAGGGTCCCACTCACTCGACTGAGGCACGGTCGCGATGGGCGCGCCCGCCTGCGCCACGTCGTCGGATGGATCCCCGGCGGCGGCGCGCCATATCCGATATTCCAGCACGTCGCGATCGGGCACCCGATTCCACGTGAGCGAGACATGCTGCTCGCCTCCCGTCGCGCGCGCCACGGTCGGCGTCGCCGGCGCGGTGACATCGGCGGGCCGCACGATGGGAAAGGCCTGACTCATCGGGCCGACGTTCCCGTGTGCATCGACGCTACGGACCTTGTACACGAACGCCGCGTCGCCGCGGCCGTCGAGCGCGTCGTCGAACGCGAGCGTGCCGACCACCGACGCGCTCGCGCGCGAGAAGGCGCGTTCGTTTCCCTCCGTGTCGGCGAGCGCGCGCAACGCGGCATCGTCGAGCGACGGGTAGTACGCGTCGGACCATGCCCGCCAGCTGTCGACCGCCGAGGTCGACCCGACGACGCCCGTCGATGCCGGCGCCGCCGCGCGACGTGCCGCAAGATCGACGTCGCAGAGTGCCGCCACCGAACACCGATAGACGATGTACGACGTCGCATCCTTCGATGCGACCCACTCGAGTTGATAGCGCGAGACGCCGAGGTAATCAGCACCCTCGGCGGCAACGCCGTTCGGCGAAGCCGGCGGGACCGGCGGCGCCGGGAACCCTGCAGCCACTCGAGGTGGCGCATCGACCCGCACCGGCCCCGCGACCGCGCTCTCGCGTGCGCCGAACACCGCCGATACGCCGACCCACGAGGTCGTAGGCGCGCCGGAGGCCGAAGGCGCTGACGCGACGTTCGCCATATTGGTCCTGTATCGCCGGCCGGGTCGCCAATCGACCGTTGCACCCACTTGGGGTGGAGACGCTGCCGTTCCAGCAACCACAGTCGGCGCGGTGACGGTGAGTTGCACACCGTCGCCGGGCACGAACGCTTCGACCCGAAGCACCATCAGCGCGCCGCCACGCAGAAGTCCCTCTGCGGTCAGAAGTCCGCCGGTGAGGATGGCGTCGGGATCGTCCTCGCGCAGGGCAAGCGTCACGGTCCACGTGTCGCCGTCCGCCGCGACGGCGCGCACGGTCGTGGTGCGCACGTCTGGAGTTCCCGCGCTGATCGTCGCGACGGACGAGGGCCAGCTCGCAGCCGTCGCCCAGTCCGCGCCGATGCCGGCATCGTGCCGAAGGAAGACTTGGAACTCGGACGGCCGCTCTACTGACGGCGCCAGCGCCGCTGCGTCCGCCGGCCACTCCCACGAAACGCTGAGGCCCGATCCACCATTCGCCGCGCACCACGCCTGCTGGTCCGGCGACAAGGTCACGTCGCGTGCGTCGAGGTCCGCCGCGCGAACCGCCCACGGCGCCGCAGCGTCGTCGGCGCCTATGCTGACATGCGAATCCGGGCTCCACGCGCCGACGCGCCCGAAGGCGTCGATGCCGCGCACCCGATACCCGAGTGTGCCCGCGAACGCGCCCAGTGCATCGGTGAAGTGCGGACCGTCACCCGCGGCATCGACGCGCGGTACGAACAGCGCGTGCTGCGGGTTGATCGTCTGCCATTGCGGGATGGCCACGCCGTCCATGGACGCGCGCTGCACCTCCACGAGAACGGGGCGAGTCGCCGGCAGCAGGTCCGCCGAGAGCGGCGCGATGCGCAGTGCGACCGACCGGTCGGTCGCGTTCAACACGCCGTCGTCGCCGATCCACGACGGCGACACATCCGGGTGCGCGGATTCGATCCCAACCGCCGATAGTGTCGGCGCCGCGCCCGGACTCAGGCCGTACACGATGGCCGCCTGGTCGCCGAGCGCTTGGATGGAAGGGCGGGTCACGACGCGCACGAGCGTGACGCTCGCCGACGACGGCCACGAAACGACCGACGCCGGCAGGCGACCCGTCAAACGCACCACACAGTCGCCGCCAGCGGCGACTGCGCGTGCGACATGCACACCGTCGGTCGACGACGCGTCGAACTCGATGCCCGCGTCCGTCGTGAGATGCAGCTCGACCACCGCCGCCGGTGCAGCGAGCGAGAAGGCAACAGGACCGCCGTTCGTGGCGCCGTCGAAGCGTAGGGCCGGCAGCTGAAGGTTGTTCCACTTCGCTCGCGCTCCGCGCACGGTGAGCGGGTGCACGACCGCGTACCCACCGCTCGCGAACGGCGTCGGGAGCGCGCGCTGTTGCACCGAATCGAAGCCGATGATGGTCGGTGGAACCGTGTCCGCGCCCCAGTGTCCGACGATCCGGTAGTCCCACGTTCCGGCAGGCACGTCATCACGGTATTGCAGACCAAGCAGTTCACCAGCGCGTGCATTGAGCGAGAGCAAAGACAGGTACGAGAGCGCGGGCAGTTGCCAGGCCGGAGCCGTCGCATCGTCGGTCCGCAGCATGGCCAGGGCCGGCTCCGGCGCGTGGCTGATCGTGCCGAGCGTCGCTCGTAGCGCGTCGCGCAATGTTGCGTCGGCCGGCGATGCCGACGAAGCCGACGAGACCGTAGAGCCATCGATCGCCGGCTGCAATGGGGATGCGTTCAAGGGGCCCATCCAACCGCTGGCGGCGTCGGCATCGGCTGCCACCGAGCAGCCGTTGATGAGGGCGACGCGGTCCCCGTCGAGCCAGATCAGATCAAGGCCGTCGGCTTGCAGCGTGACTTCCCACTTGCCACGGCCCACAGACACGACGGTGGCGACCGCCACGAGGTGCGTCCGACCGCGACGGATCGCGAAGCCGCGCGCGGCGGGTGCGACCGCACACGCGACGACGAGCACGACGACTCGCGCCCGGGGAAACACCGCGATGTCGAGGCGCGTGCCGCCGTGGGCACACACCCCTCTCTGTGGAGGGCGCGCGTCGACGCCTCCCTTCGCCGACACCGTGAAGGCCCCGCTCTTCACACTCGGCGAGGTCGTCCGCCGCGCGTCGAAGGTCACGCACTTCAGG
>CAIRBD010000050.1 GCA_903876745.1 uncultured Gemmatimonadota bacterium | reverse complement strand
TCCTGATCGCGTTCGCGTTCGACTTCATCAACGGCTTCCACGACTCGGCGAACTCCATCGCCACCATCGTGGGAACGCGCGTGCTCTCGCCGTTCGCCGCGGTGCTGTGGGCGGCGACGTTCAACTTCGCGGCCGTGTTCTTCGGCAGCACGGCGGTGGCGAAGGCCGTGAGCGGCGGGTTCGTGGCGCAGGGGATCGTGACGCCGAACGTGATCTGCGCCGGACTGCTGGGCGCGGTCACGTGGAACCTGATCACCTGGTTCTTCGGCATCCCGTCGAGCTCGTCGCACGCGCTCATCGGTGGGTACGCCGGCGCGGCCGTGGCGAAGGCCGGCTTTGGCGCGCTGCTGTGGGGGCGCAAATGGATCGAGACGCTTTCGGCGATCGTCGTATCGCCGCTGATGGGCATGCTGATCGGCTTCGCGCTGATGGCGCTCGTCTTCAACGTGTTCCAGAAGGCAACGCCGCGGCGCATCGACAAGCTCTTCAGGCCCGGGCAGCTGATCTCGTCGGCGTGGCTCTCGCTCGCGCACGGATCGAATGACGCGCAGAAGACGATGGGGATCATCGTCGGGCTCCTCGTGGCGTCCAAAGAGGCGATCGCGAAGGAGACCGGGTGGGTGCACTACCTGTACATCGACAGCATCGATTCGATCCCGGCGTGGGTGAAGATCGGCGCGTACTCGTGCATCTCGCTCGGCACGCTGTTCGGCGGATGGCGCATCGTGCACACGATGGGGTCGCGCATCACGCGGCTGCGCCCGGTGGGCGGGTTCTGCGCGGAGACGGGCGGGGCGATCGTGATCTTCACGGCGTCGCATTTCGGCATCCCGGTGAGCACCACGCACACGATCACCGGATCGATCGTCGGCGTCGGTTCGACGAACCGGTTGTCGGGCGTTCGGTGGGGCGTGGCGCGCCGCATCGTGTGGGCGTGGGTGCTCACGATCCCGATGGCGGGGATGATCGCGGCGATCAGCTACCTGTTGCTGTCGGCGTTCATTCCGTTCTAGCGGTCGTCACGCCTTGATCGGTGATGGACGAGGGGCGGGGCCGAGAGGTCCCGCCCCTTTACGCGTTCGTTACGGTGAACACGGCGCGTCGTTACACGGCGCGCCGAGCTTATTGGCTCCACTCTATCTCTCTTGGAGCCAACCACGTGATCATGCGCTTTGTTCGTACCTCGGCAGCGACGCTGCTCGCTGCGGTCGCCATCGCTTCGCCCGCGCTCGCGCAGGACCTGACGGGCGCCGGCGCCACGTTCCCGAATCCGATCTACTCGAAGTGGTTCAACGATTACGCCGCGAAGACCGGCGTGAAGATCAACTATCAGTCGATCGGTTCCGGCGGCGGCGTGCGCCAGATCAGCGAGCAGACGGTCGATTTCGGCGCCACCGACGGCCCGATGAGCGATGACGAGCTCGGCAAGGCGAAGGGCGGCGCGATCCTGCACATCCCGACGGTGATGGGCGGCGACGTGGTGGTGTACAACCTGCCCGGCGTGAAGGGCCGGTTGAAGTTCACCGGTGACGTGCTCGCCGACATCTTCCTCGGCAAGATCACGAAGTGGAACGACCCGCGCATCGTGGCCGAGAACAAGGGCGAGGCGCTCCCGGCGCAAGACATCCTCGTGGTGCACCGTTCCGACGGCAGCGGCACGACGTACATCTGGACCGACTACCTGACGGCGGTGAGCGCCGATTGGGCGAAGGGTCCCGGCAAGGGCAAGGACGTGAAGTGGCCGGTCGGACTCGGCGGCAAGGGCAACGAAGGCGTCGCCGGCCAGGTGCAGCAGCTCCCCGGTTCCATCGGCTACGTCGAGCTGATCTACGCCCGCCAGAACAAGATCTCATACGGCCTCGTGAAGAACGTCTCCGGCAACTATGTCGAAGCGTCGACCGAGACGATCACGAACGCCGCGGCGGGCATCGCCAAGGGACTCCCGGCGAACACCGACTTCCGGATCTCGATCGTGAACGCGCCGGGCAAGGATGCGTATCCGATCTCGTCCATGACGTGGCTGTTGGTCTAC
>CAIRBD010000049.1 GCA_903876745.1 uncultured Gemmatimonadota bacterium | reverse complement strand
GGACCGCGGCGGCGCACGCGGGCCTGTGCGGCCGCGCGCACCGTTTCGCGGAGTTCCTGGGCGCGCTCCTCCATCCCCGATCGCACGTCGAGCGTGGGCTTGGGGACGAAGTCGACGGCGCCGAGTTCGAGGGCCTGGAGCGTGACCTCCGCGCCTTTCTGCGTGAGCGACGAAACCATGACGACCGGCATCGGCGTTGTGCGCATCAGGTCGGCGAGGAACTCCAGTCCGTTCTGCCGCGGCATCTCGACGTCGAGCGTGATCACGTCCGGGCGCAGCTGTTGGATGGCGAGGCGGGCCGCGAACGGGTCGGGGGCGGTGCCGACGACGTCGAGCGTGCGCCCGTCATGCAGGATCGTGCGCAGTAGTTCGCGGATGAGCGCGCTGTCGTCCACGATGAGCACGCGCGCGGCGCGCCCGATGGGGCCGGTCACGCGGCCGCCAGGGGCCATGACAGCTCGGCGATGACCGAGCGTCCGCCTTCTTCGATCTTGAGCGCATCCGCGAGTTCGCGGATGCCCCGAAGGCCGCGCCCGTGTGCGGCGGTGTCATCGATGCTGAGCATCGCGGGGTCGAAGCCGCGGCCGCTGTCGGTGACCTGGATACTGGCGAACACGCGGCCGGTGCGGACCGTGGTCGAGAGTTCGAATCGGATCCATCCACGGCGCAGCGTGGACAGCCGGCGTCGTGCTTCGGCATAGTAGGCGGCGAACCCTTCGGCACCGTCCTTCATCTCGGAATCGAGCCCGAGCAACCCGTGCTGCAGCGCGTTGTTGAGCAGTTCGGTGAGGACGAAGTGCACGTCACCCGCCCGCGCGGCGAGTTGTGGCATGGAGCGCGAGACCTGCGACGCGACCGACACGAGGTCCACTGCGCGCAGCGCGCCCGCCTCGAGTTCGAACGCGATGCGACTGCTCTGTCCGACGACTACCGCACCGGCGCCGTGGTCGCGCGATTCGGATGCACCCGTCACGCACGTCAACTCGGCGATCAGCACATCGTCATCCGACTCGCGGTCGCCCGCGAACGCGAGGTAATCCGCCTCGAGACGCTCGATGGGCGAGGCGTCGCCGCTGCCGTTCCAGCCGCCGGCCACGGAGGTGACACGCGTCTCGCCGAACGCCGAACTGTGGGTGTCACGCGCTTCGTTGAGACCGTCGGAGTGCACGACGACGCGGTCTCCGAGTTCGATGACCGGGAACTCCGGTGTGAAGTCGGCGTGCGGCCCCGCCACGACACCGAGCGGGGCGTACTGGGACGGGATCCTCGCGATGACACCTCTGCCGGCGCGGACGATCAGGAGGTCGGGGAGCCCGGCATTCCACGCCGAGAGGCGCGCGCGGCTCGGATCCCAGACAACGAGCGCGGCCGCGACGAAGAAACCCGGTGGCAGCACGCGCGCGAGGTTGTTGTTGAGCGCCTGCCCGATGGTCGCGATGTCGATCCCCTTGCGCACCATCGAGCGGAATATCGCCACGGTCGGCGTCACGGCGAGCGCGGCGGGAAGTCCGTGCCCGGTGCAGTCGCCGACCAGCAGGAACTGCTCGCCGCTCAGTCCCTCGGCGAACGCGATGAAGTCACCGTTGAAATTGCTCGCCGCGCGGACGACGATCCGCACGTTGTCGGGCATCTCCGATGTCTGTTCGAGCGCGGCACGGAGCACGTGCGGTGCCATCTCGTGCTCCCGTTCGATGCGGCGCTGGTGCGTCTGTAGCTCACTCGCCTGGGTCCGGATCGTCCGCAGGGAGTCTCGGCCGCGGCCGAACGAGCGCAACTGTGCGCTGAGGAGTGCCATCGACACCGGCTTGCCGAGGAACGCGTCGCCCCCCGCCTCGAGACACTCGGCGAGCACCTTCTCGTCATCCTCGGACGTGATGAAGATGATCCCCGGACGCGGGTCCGCGGCCTCGCGCAGGATCGCCCGGCAGGTCTCGAGTCCGCTGAGCCCCGGCATCCACATGTCGAGCAGGATCAGGTCGGGGCGCAACTCGCGCGCGAGCTCGATGGCCGTCGCGCCGTCCGGGGCGAGATCGACCGCATGACCGAGCCTCCGCAGGACGGCGGTGAAGAACATGCGCTGAACCGGGTCGTCCTCGGCGACCAGCACGCGCAGCGCCGTGCCGGTGGCGGCGGCCTCGGTGGCCACGGGCGGGCTACCCGACGGCGAACGTGAAGAGCTGGTCGAAACGCG
>CAIRBD010000048.1 GCA_903876745.1 uncultured Gemmatimonadota bacterium | reverse complement strand
CGCGCATCCGCGCGGCGCAGACGCAGTATCGGACGGACGACGCGATGCTCACGAAGGTGAACGCGGGCGGCGCCAAGATGATCACGCCGTCGATCCGCTACAGCCAGCCGGCGCTGGCCACGCACGTCACCTATCTGTACTCGATGACGATCGGCGCCGACCAGAAGGTCGGCAAGGACGCGACGGACCGGCTCGCCGTGCTCCGCAAGGAGCTCGACGTGATCGTGAAGCAGATCAATGAACTGCTTGGGCCCCGGATGTAGCAGTCAGCGACAGATCCGCGGCCGGCGTCTCCGACAGTAGATAGTCGAGGACGTCGGTCGCGCTGTAGCGCGCGCGCCCCTGGAGGAAGCACTGCATGTGCGCGAGTTCGTCGCCGCTCGTGAGGAGCGGCGCCTCGACGTTCCCCTCGTCACGCAGCTGTCCGTGGCCGATCGTCGCGACGAGGCCGTTGCAGAGGCAACGACGGCCGACCGTGTCGGTGAGCGCGCCCCCCTTCTTCACGTACGTGTCCACGGGCTCGGCAGAACAGCGGTAGTCGAGCCGTCCGTCCTCGCGGCGGTACGCGGTGCGCAGATAGCCGAGGTCGCAGTTGCGGATGCGCGTATCGTCCTGCTGCTGAACCCCGCCGACGCGCACGAGCTTGAACGGGTAGCCCGTCGGCGAGGCGACCGGGTCGGTGAACACGGTAGTATTGCGTGCCGTCACACCGGCGAGCACGACGGTCTTGAGATGCGGCAGGATCCCCGACTCATCACAGAACGCGAAGAACGTCCCCACCTGCACGCCGACCGCCCCCGCAGCGCGGGCCGTGGCGAGTCCCTTCGGCGACGCGACGCCGCCGGCGATCCAGAACGGCAGCCCCAGCTCGCCGAGCTTCGCGAGGTCCACCATGTCACGTTCGCCGTAGACCGGCTCGCCGATGTCGTTGAGCTTCATCTCTCCGCGCGGCGGCGCGTTGTGCCCGCCCGCCGTCCATCCTTCCACCACGAAGCCGTCGACCTTGCCGTTCGCCTTGCGGGCGAGCGTCATGGCGAGCGAGTTGGCGGAGATGATGGCGAGGAACTTGGGCCGCTTGAGCTGCGGAGTCACCGGCAGGTGCTTCGCCGGATCGAACGTGATGAGATGCGTCTCACCGGGGAGCGCGCCTTCGACGTCGAGCTTGAGCGAGGCCGCACGCCCTTCGGCGAGCGCGTCGAGCGCCCCCGGGATCTCCCGCGGGATGCCGGCGCCCATCAGTACGTAGTCCACGCCGGCGAGCATCGCGCCGTAGAGCGACGCGAGGTTCGGCATCTGCACCTTGGTGAGGAGGTTGATCCCCACCTGACCGTCGTGCCCTTCCTTGGCGAGCCAGACTTCGACGAAGTTCGACGCGATCGTGATCTGCTCGCGCATCGCGCTCACGGCCTGCCGGTACATCGGCAGTGCCTTGTACTTCTCGCCGGGTTGCATCCCCTCCGGCTTGTGGAAGCGCTTCAGGATCTCCGCTGCAGCTTCAGGAATCGGGAAATGTTCGAGCGCGCGGCGGATGGAACCGCAGAGATCACCATCCTGCAGCCGCCGAACGAACACGTCATCGAGCGCCGTACCGGAGACGACACCAAGCTGCCCTGCTCGCGACACGGCGCGTGCCAGTGTCCAGTTGGACACTCCCACGCCCATCCCTCCTTGAATCACGAGTGGCAAGGCACATGCTGTCACGGGCACTCCGGCTTCGGATTGGAAGTAACGTGCTGGGCTGCTCTTAGGACCGACGGGTCCGAAGACGGCGTCTCCGGAACGTAGGTTAGAGAGTGCTTCGAGCGCAAACCCCTCCGCCACTTTGCCGCAGTTGGCGGGGCGAGTACCATCCGTTACGCCAATGGAGCAGCCGGTGTTGGTCCGCGCGCGCTCATATCACTTGCACGAGGTCCGGATGCTCCCGACGCTCCGCCGCTCTCTTTCGATCCTTCCGCTGTTCGCCTTGCTCTCCTGCAGCGGAAGCGGCGACTCGCCGACCGGCCCGGCACCGACCATCGAGAGCACGACGTTCGCATCGTCGCTCGCCATCGACCTCACGCAGTTCACGAAGACGGCCACGGGCTTGTACTACAAGGATGTGACCGTCGGCACGGGAGCGCAGGTGGCCTCCGGACAGAGCGTCACGACCAACTACATCGGCTGGCTCGCCAACGGCACGCAGTTCGACATCGGCACGCTGCAGTTCACGTTCGGCGTGGGCGCGGTGATCGCCGGATGGGATCAGGGACTCGGCGGCATGCGGGCCGGCGGCACGCGCATGCTGATCATCCCGCCCGCGCTCGGCTACGGCACGGCGGGCTCCGGTTCGAAGATCCCCGGCAACTCGATCCTCGTGTTCCGCGTGAGCCTGCTGAGCATCCCGTAATGCGCCACGCGCCGCACCGTCGGGAGACGATGCGGCGCGTTCCGGCGCGATGCGCGCGCCGAGCGACGGGGTTGTCGATCAGCTGATCGGCGACCCCGTGAGACTTTTCACCAGCTTGTACATGAACTCCGACGCGTCGTAGAAGGCGCGCTGCGGGATGTGCTCGTTCATGCCGTGGGCGTTGGAGCCGCCGTAGAACTGGCCGCTCACGCCGTACGTGGGGATGCCGACGGAGCGCAGGAAGCGGCCGTCGGTGGCGCCGGTGCTCATCGTGGGGATCACCGGGAGACCCGGCCACATGTCCTTGGTGGCGCGCTCGAGTTCAGCCATGAGCTGTCCCGACGCGACCGAGGACGGACTATCCTCCGCCACGCCGCGGTGCTTGGCGACCGTCACCTTGTCGCCGGCCAGACGCTGCAGCTGCGCCATGACGCTGTCGGGGTTCTCGTCGGGAAGGATGCGGCAGTTCACGTAGCCGCGGGCGCGCTGCGGGAGCGCGTTCAGGGCATGACCGCCGTCGAGCATCGTCGCGACGCAGGTGGTGCGCATCACCGAGTTGTACTGCGGATCGGCGGAGAGGGTGGCGGCCGCCGCAGCGTCCTTCTCGTTGGCGGCGATCGCCTTCATCGCGGGACCCATCGGCGCGTCGGTGATCGGCGCGGAGCGTTCGAACGAGGCGCGCGTGATGACGTTGAGGTGCACCGGGAAGTCATAGCCGCCGATGCGCGACAGCGCGGCCGCGAGCTGATAGATGGCATTCTCCTTGACCGGCACCGACGAATGGCCGCCCGGGTTCGTCGCTTCGAGCATGAAGTTCTGCACTTTTTTCTCGCTCGCCTGCACGTCGTGCGCCACATACTTGCCGTTCTTCACGCGGCCGCCGCCCCCTTCATTGAGCGCGTACTCGGCGTCGATGAGGTTGCGGTGGTTCTTGATGAGCCAGTCCACGCCGTTGGCGGGCCCTCCCTCTTCGTCGGTCGTGAGCGCCACGATGATGTCGCGGTCGGGGACGAACTTCTCGGCCTTCAGGCGCATGACGAGCGCGAGGTTGATGGCGCCGTCATCTTTGTCGTCGGAGACGCCGCGGCCGTAGAAGGTGGAGTCCTTCTCGACGAAGGTGTACGGCGGAAGCGTCCAATCCTCGGGCTTGGCCTCGACGACGTCGATGTGCGAGAGGAGGAGGATGGGCTTTTTGCCGAGCGATTTCCCGTGGAGGCGCACGATGAGGTTGCCTTTGCGGGGCGCGTTGCTGAGGACGACCACGTCGGAGTCGGCAAAGCCTGCGGCCTTCATGCGCGCGGCCATCGCCTCGGCGGCGGCGAGGGTGGAGCCGTTGCTCTCCTGGGTGTTGATCTGGATCAGTTCTTTGAAGAGGTCGTGGGCGACGGTGTCCCACTTTGTGAGGGTGCGCGCTTTTTGCGCGCACAGGGGGCGGGGGAGGGAACGGGGGAGGGAGAGGGTCAGTGCGAGTGCGAGGCGGCGCATAGGGAGAGGGGAGAGGGATTTCGGAATGTCGCG
>CAIRBD010000047.1 GCA_903876745.1 uncultured Gemmatimonadota bacterium | reverse complement strand
TCGCCCAGGTGCCACTTGCCGAAGATGGCGGTCGCGTAGCCGCGCCCTCCGAGCAACTGCGGAAGGGTGATCTCCCAGGGTGTGATGCCCTGCGGCAGTCCGGCGGGCACGGAGTTGAGCGCGCCGGTGCGGATGGGATGCCGGCCCGTCATGAGCGCCGACCGCGTGGGCACGCAATCGCTTTCGACGTTGAAGTTCAGGAACCGCAGTCCCTCGGAGGCGAGCTTGTCGATGCGCGGCGTGGGAGCGCCGCGGAGGGCGCCGCCGCCATACACGCCGAACTCGCCCCAGCCGACGTTGTCGACGAGGATGAGCACGATGTTGGGCGGCCGCGACGGCGCCTGCGACATCAGTGCGCCCGTCGGCGCGCCGGCTGCCACGATGCTCAGTGCTGCCACGGCAGCGCCCAGCCAGAGTCTCCGAGACGTCATTGCATTCTCCGCGCGTTCTTCTTGTGTACGCAGCCGGCGTCGTGCTGCGGTGCTGATAATAGACGCGTGCGCGGGCGCCGGCACCAGTCGGGGAGGCGTGCCACGCTAAACCCCGCGCGCTGCCGCCGGCCGTGCCGCCGCGCCGCCGCGCCGCCGCGCCGCGCGTGTTTCGTTCCGGTCGCTCGCGTCATAGCATTACAGATCATGCGACTCATCGCGATCGTGCTCCTCTCGCTGGTCCTTTCCGGATCCTCGGCCGCCGCCGCGCCGGCGTCGCGCCGCCCCGCCGACGTCGTTCACGCCGCCTCGTCGCTCATCAAGCGCGTGGTGCCGGGGCAGGCGCAGTACTTCGTCGTGGAGCAGATCCCAGCCGAGGCGGCACTCGACGTGTTCGAAGTCGAGAGCCGCGGCGACCGCGTCGTGCTGCGCGGCTCCAACGGCGTGGCCATCGCGTCGGCGCTCAACTGGTACCTCGAGCACGTGGCCGGCATCACCATCGCCATCCCGCTCCGGCCGGTCGCCCTCGCCGTGCCGCTGCCGCGCGTGAGCGCCAAGGTGCGCATCGCCACGCCGTACACGTACCGGTACTTCTTCAACTACTGCACGTTCTCGTACAGCATGGCGTGGTGGGACTGGGCCGAGTGGCAGCGCATGATCGACTGGATGGCGCTCAAGGGCATCAACCTGCCGCTCGCGGCCACCGGCCAGGAAGGGACGTGGCGACTCACGCTGCGCGACCTGGGCTTCAGCGAGAAGATGATCGCCGATTTTCTCGTGGGCCCCGCGTATCTGCCCTGGGGATGGATGGGCAACATCGACGCGCTCGGCGGACCGCTGCCAGGCAGTTGGATCGACAGCCACGTGAACCTGGAACGCCGCATCCTCGCGCGAGAACGCGAACTGGGAATGACCCCGGTGCTCCAGGGCTTCACCGGCCACGTGCCGGCGTCCATCAAGCAGGTATTTCCCGACGCGAAGATCCACCAGACCGGCGACTGGTCGGCCGGGTTCAGCGGCACGTGGTTCCTCGATCCGCTCGATCCGCTCTTCCAGCGCATCGGCCGCCGGTTCGTCGAACGTCAGACCGAACTGTTCGGCACCGATCACGTGTATGCCGCCGACAGTTTCAACGAGATCGACCCGCCGTCGAACGATCCCGCATTCCTCGCCGGCATGGGACGCGCCGTGTACGAGTCGATGCACGCGGCCGACTCCTCGGCGGTGTGGGTGCTGCAGGGCTGGTTCCTCTACTATCAGGCGAAGTTCTGGAAGGAACCGCAGGCCCGCGCAATGATCGGCGCGGTGCCCGACGATCGGATGATCGTGCTCGATCTCTGGGGTGACCGTCACCCGGTGTGGCAGGATCGCGAAGCGTTCTACGGCAAGCCGTGGGTGTGGAACGTGCTCTACAACTTCGGCGGCAAGGTGAACTTCAACGGCGACCTCCCGTCGATCGCCGCCAACCTGAGCACGGCTCTCGCCAGTCCGAAGCGCGGCAAGCTCTCGGGGCTCGGCATGATGATGGAAGGACTCGGATCCAATCCCATCGTGCCCGACTTCGTACTCGACATGACGTGGCGCAGCGCGGTGCCCGCGCTCGAGCCGTGGGCACAAGCGTGGGTCGATCGCCGTTACGGCGGCGTGAACGCGCATGCGAGGAATGCCTGGCAGCTCCTGATGCAGACGGCGTACCGCGCGGCCCCGCAAACGGGAACGTTCCTCGCCGAGCGACCGGGATTCTATGTGAAGGGCACGGCGTACCGCACGGAGCCGCTGCTGCCGTACGACGTGCGAACGCTTGCGGCCGCCCTCGACACATTGCTCGTGGCGAAGAGTGAGCTGCGGCAGTACGACGCGTATCGCTACGACGTGGTGAACCTCACGCGGCAGGTGCTCGGTCAGCTCGGGTTGCCGCTGGTGAACGAGGTGGAGGCGGCGTTCACGCGCAAGGACCGGCCGGCGCTCCACGCGGCCGAGGCGCGCGTGACCGGATTGCTCGGTGACCTTGACGAGTTGGTCGGGACGCGTGAGGAGTTCCTGCTCGGCCGCTGGCTGGCCGACGCGAAGCGGTGGGGGAAGACGATCGCCGAGCGCGATCTGTACGAGTGGAATGCGCGCAACATCATCACGCTCTGGGGCACGAAGTGCACCGAGGGGCAGAACGACGACTTGAATCTCTACGCCTACAAGGAGTGGCAGGGGCTATTCAGCGGCTATTACCTGCCGCGGTGGAAAGAGTTCTTCAAACGGCTCGATGCGTCGCTCGAATCGGGGAGGTCGTTCGACCGGGCGCCGTTCGCCGCGGAGATGTGCACGTGGGAGCAGGCGTGGTCGGGGCGGCACGATGCGTTCGCGACGGCGCCGCGGGGTGACGCGGTGGAGACGGCGGCGCGGCTCTACGGCCGCTACCACGCGGCGATCGCTGTGGGAGTCGGCAGCACACCCTGACGCAGTCCGCCTCGGGGCGGCCGCCACGGCGCGTCACGACACCGGGGTCTTGACCACGGTCGCAAGGGGCGCGAAGCTTGCGACCGGACATCGCCCTGCCATTCGGAGCCATCATGCAGAATCGCCAGCACGTTCGCGGCCGACATTTCCCGCTCGCCATTCGCGGCCTCGCGCTCGCCGTCGCCGTCGCGGCATCGGCCATCACCGCGCAGTCGCAGGCGAGCGCGCCGCCGGCGCGATCGACGAACGTCGCCGCCGACGCCGACGTCCTCGGCGCCGAGCGACTCTTCTCGGCGTGGATGGACGGGCAGATCACCTATCGCGGACTCCCCGGCATCGTCGTCGGCGTGGTGAGCGATCAGCAGTTGGTGTGGGCGAAGGGATTCGGTTACGCGAACGTCGCCGCGAAGATCCCGATGACGCCCGAGACGAAGTTCCGCATGGCATCGCACAGCAAGCTCTTCACGGCGATCGCCGTGATGCAGCTCCGCGAGGACGGGAAGCTGCGCCTCGACGACCCGGTCGAGAAGTACCTGCCGTGGTTCAAGGCCGCGCCGGCGGGCGATGATGACGGACAGATCACCATCGAACAGCTGCTGTCGCACAGCTCGGGGCTGCAGCGCGAGGCCGGCGATCATTGGGTGTCGTTCGAGTTCCCGACGGCCGACCAGCTCAAGCAGCTCTACGCGAACCGCCAGGCGGCGTTCGCGCCCTCGGTGCGCTGGAAGTATTCGAACCTCGCCTACTCCGTGGCCGGGATGGTCGTCGAGCAGGTGGCCGGACAGAAGTGGGCGGAG
>CAIRBD010000046.1 GCA_903876745.1 uncultured Gemmatimonadota bacterium | reverse complement strand
CATCGGCACGCCGGTCGACAACGTGCAGGCGTACATCCTCGACGAGGCGCTCGAGCTGGTGCCCGACGGCACGCACGGTGAACTCGTCCTCGGCGGCATCGCGCTCGCGCGCGGCTACTGGAAACAGCCGGAACTCACCGCCGAGCGATTCCCCGTGCATTTGACGCTCGGCCGCATCTACCGCACCGGTGACGTCGCCCACCGGGCGGCCGACGGCAACATCGTCTATCACGGGCGCAGCGACGCACAGGTCAAACTGCGCGGATTCCGCATCGAACTCGGCGCCGTCGAGGCCGCACTCGCCGACTGCGACGGCGTGCGCGAAGCCGGCTGCGCCGTGCAGGGCCCCGAAGGCCGCCAGGTGCTCGTCGCATGCATCGTGCTGCGCGAAGGCGCACAGGCGCCGTCCGCCGAGTTGCTGCAGCGGACGCTCCGCAACGTGCTCCCCGAATACATGGTGCCCGCCCGCATCGGCGTCATCGACGCGCTGCCCACGGCGCTCAGCGGCAAGCTCGACCGTAAAGCACTCCCGATCCTCGACGGCTCCGCCGATGCGGCCGGCACCGGCGACGGCAACGAGCGCGTCGCCCCGCGCGACGACATCGAGGACCGGATCGAGACCGCCATGCGTCACGTGCTGCGGCGCACCCGGCCCATCGGCGTGCACGACGATTTCTTCCTCGCGCTCGGCGGCGATTCGCTCGGCGCGGCCGAACTCGTCACCACGCTGCGCGACGACCCCGTCACCGAGGCACTCGACGTGCGGGACGTGTACGACGCCCGCACCATCGCGAGACTCGCCGACCGCGCTCGCGCCGGTGGGCGCGCCGCATCCGTCGCCGCCGATGCCGCCCCGCGTGCCGACATCCCCATCGTGCGCACCACCACCGTCCAGGTCGCGTGGTTGTTGCAGCGGCTCGTCGTCAGTTCGGCCATCGCGTGGCTCGTCGTCTTCCGTATCGCCCCGTCGCTCCTGGAACGCGTCGGTCTCGCGAAGCTGCTGCTCTTCGGCCCCGCGCTCCTGCTCGTGCTCGCGGCACTCTACGTTCCCCTCGCCGTCGCCGCCGCCGTCGCCGCCAAGCGCTCGCTCGTCGGTCGTTACGTGCGCGGCCGCACGCCCGTCTGGGGCCCGTTCTATTTGCGCCACTGGCTCGTGCAACAGTCGGTGAAGAGCATACCGTGGTGGCTCATCGAGGGCACCGAGTTCCACGTCATGGCACTGCGCGCGCTCGGTGCACGCATCGGCCGGCGCGTGCACCTGCACCGGGGCGTCAACCTTGCCGGCGGCGCGTGGGACCTCATCGACATCGGCGATGATGTCACGCTCTCGCAGGACGTCTCGCTGCGTGTCGTCGAGCTCGAGGACGGTGATATCGTCTTCAGCCCCGTCACCATAGGCGACGGCGTCACACTCGAGACGCACGCCGGCATCGGCAGCGATTGTGTTGTCGGAGCCGGCGCGTACGTCACCGCGTCATCCTCGGTCTCGCGCGGCACGCGCGTCCCCGCCGGCGAATGCTGGAACGGGGTCCCCGCCGCACGAGTGGGCGATGCACCACCGGTCCCGGCGAGTCCCACCGCAAGCCTCTCCCCGCTGCAGATGGCCATCACGACGGTCGCCGCGCGTCTCGCGATCGCCGTCGCCGCAGTACTCCCGGGAAGCGTGCTCGCCATCGCAACCGCCCGGGCGCTCGGCCTCGGCACGATGGATCTGCTCGCGTGGTGGCACGACCCCACCGTGGAATGGCGACTTCTCACACTGTGGTTCGTCGCGTCGTTCGCCTCGGTACCGCTCAGCCTGCTGTCCGAAGCACTGATCTGCCGCCTGATGGGTCACGTGAACGAAGGCACCACCAGCCGCTGGAGCCTCGGCTATCTCCGCATCTGGTTCAAGCCGCTCATGGTCGACACGGCCGGTCGCTGGCTGTACGGCACGCTCTTCTGGCCGTCGTGGCTGCGCCTCGCCGGCATGACGCTCGGCGAGGGCTGCGAGATCAGCGGACTCATCGACACGATCCCCGAGACCGTCTCCATCGGAGAGAAGACATTCTTCGCCGACGGCGTCTACCTCGCCGGGCCGGTCATCCATCGCGGCACTGTCACCGTCGCCAACGTCTCGCTCGCCGCCAACACCTTTCTCGGCAACGGCGCGCTCATCCGCGGTGGGCAGCATCTGCCGGAAGACATCCTGCTCGGCATCTGCACCATCGCCGACGAAACGAAGATCCGCCCCGGCTCCGCGTGGTTCGGACATCCGCCCTTCGAGTTGCCGCATCGAGAAGTCATCGCGTTCGACGCCGCGTTCACCTACGATCCGTCGGTGTTCCGCTACGCCGCGCGTGTGTTCTGGGAGTTGATGCGTTTCGTCGTCCCGATGGTCCCGTCGCTCGTGATCTTCACCTGGTTCCAGTGGCTGGTGAAGGCCGGCTACGACCAGAACGCGGCCATGGCGATCGTCGTCGTTCCGCTCGTGACGCTCTGCATGACGATCGTCTTCACGGGTCTCGTCGTCGGACTCAAGTGGCTGCTCATCGGCCGCGTGCAGCCGGGCATGCGCCCGCTCTGGTCATCGTGGGCCAGTCGCTGGGACCTGATGTGTCTCGCCTGGAACATCTTCGCCTCCGGCGTCGTGTTCGCGCTCGACGGCACCATCCTCCTCAACGCCCTGCTGCGCACGATGGGTGTCACCGTCGGTCGCCGCGTGGTGCTGAGCGTCGGCTTCGCCGCCGATCTCCCCGACCCCGACATGCTCACGTTCGAGGACGGATGCACGGTGGATGGCCTCTTCCAGGCGCACACGTTCGAGGACCGCGTCCTCAAAACGGATCGCATCACCATCCGCCGCGGCGCCACGGTCGGTCACAACGCTGTCCTGTTGTACGGCGCCGACATCGGCGAGCGCACGCGTGTTGCGCCGCACAGCGTGGTGCTCAAGCACGAGCGGCTGCTCCCCGCGCGGGTGTATGCCGGGTTTCCGACGCGACCGCAGGACGACGCGTCCGTTTGGTAGCACGGAATCACCAGCGTCGAGCCGGCGGCCGCTAGAACGTCACGGCCGTTCCCAGAAAGGCAAACCGCTCCTGGGCGGCGGCACCCGTCTCTCGCAGGAACGCACCGGGCTGCACGATCGCGAACCCCGCCTGTAACTGCAGGTAGCGCCCGAGTGCCATCGTTGCCGTAAGATCGAACTCGTCCGCCACCGCACGCGCCGTCGACCGGCCGGCCGCGCGCATCACGCTGTTGGTCTTCGTATACACGCCGTCTTCGATGCGCACGCGAGCGAATCGGCGCGCGACGGCCTGCAGCTGCAGGGCGGCGAACGGTTCAGCACCCAGGCCCGCCCGCTGCTCGAACAGGTTGCCTCGGCCAAAGACATCGGCGATTCCGTTGAAGGCGTGCGCCGTCGCGTACGGTGGTTGGAAGGAGTCGGCGTGGCGCGCGCTGTCGGCGCCCGTCCCGCTCGCGACGTCAACGCCGATCGTCACCGACGGCGACCAGCGCACCGCGCGCCACGCCGTGGTGGCTTCGAGCACGCCAAACCACGCGTCAACAGTCTTGCCGGCGAGATGCCCGCGCTGCGACGCAGCTTCCGCTTCGATCGAGAGCACACCGCGACCCAGCGGCGTACGCCACAGCGATCGAACCCCCGCCGTCACGCGGCGATCGAGGCCATTGCGGGTCTCGAGATCCACCGCGTAGCTCTGCCACAGCGCAGGCTGCAACGTGCGTGCCGCGGCACGTTCCGAGGCGCTGCCGGCTGTTGCCACACGCAGGTGCGTCGTGGAATCCGGGCGATCGGGCGAGAGCGTGCGCACCGCCACCACGCGTCCGTCGAAGACGTCCACGCGCAGCGCACCCACTGTCGACACGCCGCGCCATCCCTCGAACGAGCGGCGGGCGTTCATCCAGTCGGCCACGCCCACCAGGCGCTCGCGACCCACCGACAGTTCCTGGCGTCCATATCGAACGAACGTCGCGCCGGAACCCGCCTCGGCAAGAGCGTTCTGCCAATCGGATCGGTCCGCTTCGTTCACGCGAATGCCACCGGGGAGCGTGCGGCCATAGCCCTGAGCGTCGCGGCCTTCCGCAAACAGCCGAACGTAGCGGCCCGACGGACGGGCGATGCGCAGGTCGGCGCTCAGGATCGTGCGCGACTCGGTGTAGTCGTCCTGCATCGCGCTCGCGTCGGAGACCTGAAAGTTGCGGTAGCTCATCCACCGGGCCCGCGCCGAACCGCCGATCGTCAGCCACGCCGATCCGTCGCTCAGCAGGTCGATGTGCTTCAACGAGCGAAGCGGCGACGCGCCACGCGGCGCCGACGGCCACGTTTCGTCGAATCGACTCACCTTGAAGGTCGGGTCCGACGCTTTGCCGGTCACACGGCCGGACTGCGCATCAAGCGCACTGCTGAGTGTTCCGATGACGATGGCGACGCGCATCGCATTCATGACATCCTCGTCCGCTGCGGGAAACGATGGTGCTTTCCCACAGTCTCGGCCGGGGGGCGCGGCACCGAATCCCCGGCCGCCTGATGTCCATTTTATGGACAACCGCTCAAGTCCCTAAATATGCATCCGATATACCACTTTAATCGCCAAGCGACCGTCGCTATCGCGTCTGGTTCATTTTTCGTCGGGAGCGCCTCGTGTTCACCAGAATGCGGATCGGTCCGAAGTTGCTGTTGGTGCAGGCGATTCCGACCATAGCTCTCATCTTTTGCGCTGGGCAACTCGCCTTCGCACGGTTTGGTGAGATGCGAGACGGCGCGTCCGTCGTGGCCGGAATCTCGCTGGCGGGTGCCGGCGCCGATCTCGTGCATGAACTCCAGAAGGAGCGCGGACTCACGAGCGGGATGCTGGCTGGTTCCTCCGACGGGGTGACACCGGCGGTCGAGAAGCAGCGCGTG
>CAIRBD010000045.1 GCA_903876745.1 uncultured Gemmatimonadota bacterium | reverse complement strand
GGAGCCGGTAATTCCCTTGAGCTGCGCGAACAAGAATGCTACGAGGAATGCGACAGCGATCAACTCACGCAACCGCAGGAACGGCCCCCCCATCACCGCACGCAGCAGGCCCAGCGTCATGATGTACCAGGCGATAGTCCCCACCCCGCCGGAGCTCAGGCCAATGACGCCGATGACAACCGCCCCGACCGCTGCGAGCATTCGCCAACGAAGCCGCTTGGTCTCGAGCGCCATCGCAAACGCGATCAGGTTGAGAAACGTCAGGGTGCTGATGTTCAAAAGCAACGCAATCACGAGATTCTGCGATGTGTAAGTCGAAGCCCGACGAACAATCTGAGTCTCGACGACCCGTTGGCTTACCTCCAAGTCGGTTCCCGAAACGAAAAACGACAGCGCCGATAACTGCGGCATCTGATATAGGTTGTATGCCGCTGCCAGAACCGAAGCGACGATGACAACAACGAAAAGCGCATGATCGTCCACTCCGAAACTCGGAAGCAACTTCGCACGCCGGAAGATCCGCACCCGTGCTTGAATGCCGTCCCTTGTGGCAAACAGAGCGTTTGTGATGATCGCGCCGATCGGCAGACCGACGAACATCCACATGACTATCAGCCAGACGGCGAACCTCGGGTCGGACTCGCCGGCGAATCGCAGCTTCCCCGACACAGGTTCGTAGCCGAGAAACGGGATGTCGATCAGTACGACCACACTGCACACGAACGCGAAGACAAAGAGCAAATAGAACGAGAATGAAAGCATGTTCAGCCGCCAGACCGGCTCGCCCGCCGCCCGGCCATAGAGGTAGCCGGACAGCACAAGAACCGCCGCCGACACCAGAAGGACGAAAAGCGTGTTCACGCCGCGTGACCTGAACGTCGAGGCCAGCGTCGCAACACGACCTTGCGGCGCAGCGCCCGCCAGAACAGGCGGAGGAGCCATGCCGCTTGGTCGGGCCGATGCGTCTTCACGAAGCCCAATCCACGCTCCAGGAGGAGCGACCGCTGCCGAGCGAGCGCGTCTACATAGGCGTCATATAACGGCGCAGCGCGTCCGACCTGATAGCCTGCACTCAACTGGATCCAGCCTGCGGGCAAAAGCCGCAGCGAGTGAAAATGGAAGAACACCGGCGTATGGCCCGCTTCGCCGCGTCCCAGTTCGAAGTTCGCGTTCCAGGGTGCGAGCATATCCCGCCGAGCTGTGCTCACGTACACCGCACAGGGAAAGCGAGTCGGCCAATCGTTCAGGTACATCTGATCCCCGAACACGTGAGCCCGTCCCTCTAACGACCGCCCCGCACCGGACAAGCACTTCTGCTGCCAGTCTCGAACTACCTGGCGTCCGGCGTCGTTCCACTCGACAGGAAGGAACTGCACACAGAATCGCCCAGATGTCGCTTCGAGTCGAGCGTACTGGGGAGCGTACCCGTGCTCCGTCATGAGCACGCTCGCGCCTGCCGCTTCGAGCTCACGGAACAGCGTCACCGGACTCCGAAAGAAATAGAGATCGGCGTCGAGATACGTGATCCGCTGCATTCCGCCCGAGGCGACCGCGGCGAACTCGATGGCGAAGGGAGTCAGCGTGTAGATGTACTCGACACGGGAACGGTTGGCCTTCGCCGCGCGCAGTTCGTCCGTCTCGAGTCCTGCCAATGAAAGCGCTCGAAGGCCCGGGATCTTGAGATGCTGTATCTGCTGTTCCACGCCCGCGTCCAAACACAGCACCCAGAGCGTCGCGGCAGGCTCGTATCGTCGCAATGACTCGAATAGCGCGAGTCCCTGCACCAGAAATCGGTGGTCGAAGACGGTGACGAAGTGCTCGCCCGCCGCGCCCGAGGCATCGGAAACAGCCGGGGCCTGCGATTGAATCGCGTTCGGCGCCATTTAGAGGGAGACCGGCTCACCAAGCACTTCACCGATCGCGCGGCAGACGGTGTCCTGCTGCGCCTCGCTGAGGGCCGGGAACATCGGCAACGACATGATGCGCGTCGAGAGCGACTCGGTGCACGGAAGATCGCCGTCCTTGCCGCCGAATCGCTCGAAACCGCGCATCGTGTGGATCGGCCAGGGATAACTCACATTGAGAAGGATGTCGCGCTGGCGCAGTTCAGCGAGCAGTCGGTCGCGCTCCGGATGACGAACGACGTACACGTAATACACGTGGTCATTGCCCGGTACAATCTCAGGAACGCCGATCGAAGTTGCCGACAGAATCTCGTCATATCGCTTCGCGATCTGCTGCCGGCGCCGGATGTAAGCGCCCAATCGCGGGAGCTTCACCCGGAGGATCTCTGCCTGGACTTCGTCGAGACGCGAGTTGTAGCCCGCCTCCTCCGCGTAGTACACGCCCTTCATGCCGTAGAAGCGCAGGCTGCGAAGTTTGGCGTCGAGAATCTCGTCGTTCGTCGTGATGAGCCCGCCGTCCCCGTACGCACCGAGCGGCTTGGTAGGATAGAACGAGAACACACCGAGGTCGCCCACCGCACCGCACCGCACGCCGTGTTGCGTCGCGCCGTGGCTCTGCGAACAGTCCTCGATCACCGGCACCCCGCTCCCAGCGCAGACCGCAGTCACCGCCGCCATGTCGGCCATCTGGCCGTAGAGATGCACGGGGATAACGCACCGCGTGCGCTCCGAGATCGCGCCCGCAAGTTGCGACGCGTTCATGAGACCTGTCGCCTCGTGCACATCGACGAAACGCGGGACCGCCCCCGCCTGCACGATGGCGCTGACCGTCGGCACGGCGGTATTCGCCACGGTGACCACCTCGTCCCCTTCGCCGACACCAAGCGCCTTCATCGCCAGGAACAATCCGTTCGTCGCGTTGTCCACGCCGACGCCGTGTGCGGCACCGCAATACGCCGCGAACTCAGCTTCGAAGCGGCGACCGCTCTCACCGAGGATGAGTACTCCGGACTTGAAGACTCGATCCACGGCGTCGAGGATCTCCGCCCTCTCATCCGCGTACTCCGTCAGGTAATCCCACACCCTAATCGTCACGACCCACCCCTCCTGCGATGGCGGCGGCGCGCTTCGCGACGTCAGCGTCGCGCAACAAAGCCTCTGACCATGTCGACTCCCTTCCCAGGGCGATCGACTCCAGCACCGCGTTCAGGAACACCGCGAACGAATCCGCGCCTTCCACGGCCACTCCGTCCCGCACGTTCGCGCGAACTATGCGCACAAGGGTTGCCGCAGCGGACGGCGTCGTGAAGGCCGGCTCCAGTTCTACCCAAATCCCCTGTGCCGATAGGCTTAGGCGGTTCCGGTATTCCATTCCGAAAGAAAAGTAACCTTGGAACACGCGATCGCCCGGGTGGACGGTCGTCAGCGAGAATCCGAGGTCGAGGCCGGTCTCCGGATCCCGCGCGACCACGCGG
>CAIRBD010000044.1 GCA_903876745.1 uncultured Gemmatimonadota bacterium | reverse complement strand
GCTGACCCTGCTCGCGCTCATCGGCATCGCCGACGACGACGGCATGGCGACGTTCCATGACGTGGCCGTGCAGATGCGCACCGACTACCTCACGGCCGTCCGCGCCGAAGGGCGCGATGCCGACGCCGAAGCCGGCCGACTGAGCCTCGACGAGGTGCGTTCTCACCTCGCCAACGTCGTCGTGCCGCGCCTCCAGGGTGTCGGCGCCTTAGAGATGGTCACCGTGGACGGCGACGCGGCCGGGACGCGCCTGCGGCTCGCCCCGGATGTCTGGGCGAGCGTGCGCGGATTGCGCGGCGAGATCCCCGAAGTGCTCCGCCTCACCGGCGAACACCCCTCGGCACCGAGACGCATCGCCACCTCCGCTCGGGTGGAAGGCGCGAGCATGCTGAGCGCCGAGGGGCTCGTGAAGACGTACCGCCGACGCAACGTCGTCAACGACGTCGCCCTGCAACTGCGGCAAGGAGAGATCGTCGGCCTGCTCGGCCCCAACGGCGCCGGCAAGACGACGACGTTCTACATGATCGTCGGACTCATCCCGCCGGCAGCGGGGCGCATCCGGTTCGACGGCGAGGACATCACCTCGATGCCCATGTTCCAGCGGGCGCGCCGCGGCATCGGCTACCTCTCGCAGGAACCCTCCGTGTTCCGCAAGCTGACCGTCGAGGACAACATCCTCGCGATCCTCGAGACGCTGCCCATCAGCCGGCAGGAACGCGAGGCCCGGCTCGAAGGCCTGCTCGACGAACTCAGCATCAAGCACCTGCGGCACAGCAAGGCCTACGCGCTCAGCGGCGGCGAACGTCGCCGGCTCGAGATCACGCGCGCGCTCGTCACGCAGCCCAAGTTCATGATGCTCGACGAGCCGTTCGCCGGCGTCGACCCGATCGCCGTGCACGACATCCAGCAGATCGTCGCGAGCCTGAAGCATCGCGGCATCGGCGTGCTCATCTCCGACCACAACGTCGAGCAGACGCTCGATATCGTCGACCGCGCCTACATCATGTTCGACGGTCAGGTGAAGGTGTCCGGGACGGTGCGCGAACTGGTGTTCGACGACACGGTCGCCGACATCTACCTGGGCCCGACGCTCACGGCGCGCCTTCGCACGCGGTTCAAGGACGTCCTCGGCGACACGATGCCGCCCGAGGATGGCCTCGTGACGATCGAACCGGAGGAGGTCGTCGCCGGGGAGGAAGAGACGGGCGCGGCACCGAGCATGGAGACGGCCGACACGGCCGACACGGCCGGCACGGCCGGCACGGCCGGCACGATCGGAGACGAGGATGCAGTGACCGCAGTGGAGCCAGTCGCGCCCGCACCGGCCGCCCCCAGCCTCCCTCCGCCCGACGCACCGCCAGAGTCCGTGTGATGCGACCGGGGCTGAACCAGAGCATTCGTCTTGGGCAGGAGCTCAAGATCAATCCTCGCCTCTACCAGGCGATGGACATGCTCTACATGCCCCTGCTCGACTTGCAGCAGCACCTCAAGCAGGAACTCCTCGTCAATCCGTTCCTCGAACTCTCCGAGGATGAAGAAGAGGAACTCAGCGAGTCGCAGGATGAAGAGGGCGATGACCACGAGTCGGACACCGAGTCGGACGCCGACGCGGACTCCGGCGACCTCGATATCGACACCCTCGGAGAGGAACCGATCGCCGAGGACGTCGTCGAGAAGACACCCGACGATGAGGTCGACTGGGAAGAGATCCTCCTCGAGGGGTTCGACTCGCCCGGTGGGATGCGCGAGGAGCACGAGCAGAGCGAGCAGTACGAGGCGGTGACCGTCAGCACGACGAACCTCGACGATCATCTGCGCGACCAGCTCCAGATGCTCGACCTCGGACCGCGCCAGATGGCGCTCGCCGAGGAGTTCGTCGGCAACATCGGCGACGACGGCTATCTCTCCGCGACGCTCGACGACATCCTGCTCGGCATCAACGCGTCCATCGAGCAGGCAGCAGAGGCCGCGGGGCGAGACAGCGACGACCTGCCGTTCTACACGATGCCCGAAGCCGAGGCGATGCTCGACGTGATCCAGCGGCTCGACCCGCCGGGGATCGGCGCGCGCGACCTTCGCGAGTGTTTGTTGCTGCAGCTGCGCGAGAAGGAGATGAGCGGCTCGCTCGCCGAGCGGCTCGTGCGCGACTTCTTCGACGAACTCGTGGCACACCGCTGGAGTGACGTGGCGAAGCGCACCGGGGTTACACCGTTGGAGGTGCAGCAGGCGGCCGACGTGCTCTCCCGCCTGAGCCCGAAGCCGGGGACGGCGGTGTCGAGTGGCCAGAACAACTACGTGATGCCGGACCTGATCGTCGAGAAGGTGTCGGGGGAGTATCTCGTCTTCACCAACGACGGGAACCTCCCGCGCCTGCGGCTGAGCAAGATCTACCAGGACATCGCGCGCGACAAGAAGAAGTTCGACGCCGAGAACAAGGAGTTCATCTCCAACAAGCTCAACTCCGCGCAGTGGCTCATCCAGGCCATCGAGCAGCGGCGGCAGACGATGCTGAAGGTGATGCACTTCATCGTCGATCGGCAGCGCGAGTTCTTCGAGAAGGGCGTGCAGTTCCTCAAGCCGCTCACACTGCGCGAGGTGGCGGACGTCATCGGCATGCACGAGTCCACGGTCAGTCGCGTGACCAACGAGAAGTACGCGCAGACGCCGCGCGGCGTGCTGCCGCTCAAGTATTTCTTCTCGAGCGGCCTCGCCACGGTGGACGGCGAAGACGTCTCGGCCCGCGGGATCAAGGCGACGATCGAAAAGCTCGTCGCCGACGAGGACCCCAAGGACCCTCTCACCGATCAGGCGATCGTGGAGATCCTCGAGAAGACGGACGGGATCAAGATCGCCCGCCGGACCGTGGCCAAGTATCGCGACCAGCTCCACGTTCTCTCGGCGCGCATGCGAAAGCGCGTATGACCATCAGCCCAGAGCCCATCGCGTGACCGACGAACGAGCCGCTCTCCCTATCGACGTGTCCGTCCTCGTCCCCGCCAAGGACGAGGCGGAGAACCTCCCGCTCTTCATGCAACTCTGCGCCGAGGCGTTCGCCGGCCGTGCGGAACGGTATGAGGTCGTCGTCATCGACGATGGTTCCACTGATGCGACGCCAGCGGTGCTCGACGAACTCCGCGCGCGCTACCCGTTCCTCCGCTGCGTACGCCACCGGGCGCAGCGCGGCATCGCCGACGCGCTGCGCAGCGGCTACCTCGCGGCGCGGTCCGACGTGCTCGTCTTCTATCCCGCCGACCTGCAGTTCAAGCCCGAGGACATCCCGCGACTGGTCGCGCCGATCCTCGCCGGCGAGAGCGACATGGTCACCGGCTACAAGCAGGGCGTCTACGAGAAGGCCTTCGTCTCGAAGATCTACAACGGACTCTCCCGCGCGCTCTTCGACGTGCCCGTGCGCGACCTCAACAACGTGAAGGCGTATCGGCGCGCCGTGATGGACGACCAGCCCGTGCGCCCGGACTGGCACCGCTACATGATCGTACTCGCGGCGGCGCGCGGCTACACCGTCACGGAGATCCCCGTGCCGCTCTATCCTCGGCACGCCGGCAAGTCGAAGTTCGGCCTTTCGCGGATCCCCGTGGGCGTGCTCGATATGCTCGCCGTGTGGTTCGAACTGCGGTTCGGCCAGAAGCCGCTGCTCGCCTTCGGTATGGTCGGTGCCGCGCTCTTCGCGATCGGTGTGTTGGCCGGTCTGTTTGCGCTTGGCGTGCTGATCACGAAGGGGCAGGGGGTACGCGCCGTGTGGACGGTGATCCAGACTTGTCTGCTCCTCGGCTCTGTGTTCTTCGCGACGGGACTGCTGGGCGAACAGATCGCGGTGATGCGCGCCGAGCAGCGGGAGCTGCGCCGCCGCTTCGACGAACGACGCGACCCGCGCGGCTGACCGGGCACGATCGCCGCGTGCGCATCCTGTTCGTCACCCATTCGTTCCCGCGTCAGCAGGACGACATCGCCGGCGCGTTCGTGCACCGGCTCGCGTGCGCGCTCAACGAAGCCGGCGATGAACTGCTCGTCCTCGCGCCCTCCGCCGAGGGACTCAACGCACGCGCCACGGTGGATGGCGTATCCACCCTTCGCTACCGCTACGCGCCGCGGACGTGGGAGACGCTCGCCTACGGCGGCGACATGGCGGAACAGGTGAGCGCATCGTTGCGAGGGAAACTCGCCCTCGGCGGGCTGCTCGCCGGCGGCGCGATGGCCGTGCGGCGCGCCGTGCGTACGTTCGCCCCGGATGTCGTCCACGCCCACTGGTGGTTCCCCGGCGCACTGCAGGCGGCCTGGATGATCGGGCGCGCGCCGATGGTCACCACGTTGCACGGCTCCGACGTCCGGCTCGCCGCGAACGCGCCGCGCTCGCACGGCCTCTTCCGGCGCGTCATGGCCCGCGCGGCCCGCGTCACGGCGGTGTCGTCGTGGCTCGCGGATCAGGCCCGCGAAATGGCGCCGAGCCTGCGCGCACAGATCCTGCCGATGCCCGCCGACACCACGCTGTTCGTGCCCGGCAGCGATCGGCATGCGTCGCGCCTCCTGTTCGTCGGCCGACTCAACGCGCAGAAGGGCGTCGCCCGGCTCCTCGACGCGCTCGCGTCGAGCACGTCGGGTGCCGCACTCGATATCGTCGGCGATGGCACCGATCGTGCCGCGCTCGAACGGCACGCGATCGCGGCCGGGGTGGCGGACCGCGTCACCTGGCACGGGGCACTTCCGCAGCGCACTCTGGTGCCGTTCTACCAGCGAGCCACCGCGCTCGTCATCCCGAGCGAACTCGAAGGCCTCGGCCTCGTCGGCGTCGAGGCGCAGTTGTGCGAGACGCCGGTCATCGCCTTTTGCTCCGGCGGCCTCACCGACATCGTCCGCGACGGCGTCAGCGGGCTCCTCGTGCCGCCCGGCGATCCATCGGCGCTCGTCGCCGCGATCGACACGATCATCGCCGACCCCGCGCGGGCTGCGTCGCTCGGTCGCGCCGGCCGAACGCAGGCGCTCGCCGCGTTCGCGCCCGCCGCCGCCGCGTCTGCGTACCAACAGGTCTACACCGAGGCGCTTGCCGATGGCCGGTGAGCGTCCCGTTCCGGCAACGTCGCCGCTGAAGCGACGCGTGCTCCATGCGCTGTCGATCATCGCCGCGGTCGTCGTCATCGCGTACTTCGCACGCGACGTCGCACGCCAGTGGTCCGGCGTACGCGACCTGCTCGCGACAATTACCGTCGACTGGCCGCTCCTCGCGCTCTCCGGCGTCGTCGTGCTCGCGAGCTACGCCGTGCTCATCGAGACGTGGCGCCGCACCGTCGTGGCGTGGGGTGAGCGGCTCCGCTGGCGCGACGCCGCACGCATCTGGTTCGTTTCGAACCTCGGCAAGTACGTTCCCGGCAAGGTATGGCAGATCGGCGCGATGGGGGTGCTCGCGCAGGAGGCCGGCGTCTCGTCGGTCGCCGCGATCGGGTCGTCGCTCGTCGTGAATCTCGTGAACATCGTCGCCGCGTGCCTTGTCGTGGCGGTCGCCGGCGCGCAGGTGGTCACGATCGCCGGCCGCTGGTTCGTGCCGCTCGTCATCGTGGCATCGGGCGCCGCGCTCGCCACGCCGTGGATGCTCCCCTGGATGCTCGCCGTGGCCCGCCGCGTGACGGGCAGGGAACTCGCCGACCCCAAAGTGCCGCCGTCGGCCATCCTCGTGGCGCTCGTCGGATGCGTGATCGGCTGGGGATTGTACGGTGTGGCGTTCCGTCTGCTCGCCATCTCGCTCTTTGGCCACGCCGCTGGAAATACCGCGTCCTACATCGCAGTTTTCACCATCTCGTATTTGGCCGGGTATCTGTACCTCCCGTCGCCGGGCGGCCTTGGGGCGCGTGAAGCCGTCCTCACGACCGCGCTTGCCGCGCTCTCCCTCGAGGCCGGGGCGGCCGCGTACCTGCTGATCCTCGCCTCACGACTCTGGCTCACGGTGCTCGAAGCGCTTCCAGGGCTTCTGCTCATCGTCACGGGCCGCGCCCGACCGACTCCGACCAATCGCCGCAATGGCTAGAACCACGCAAGACCCGACGTCCACCGCAGCCCCCGACGCACCGGCGTTCTCCGGCGCGTGGGCCTCGCTCACGTACGCGCTCTGTGCGCTCTCGCTCGCCTATCCGGCGCTCGGCGGACAGTTCCTCGTCAATACGCTGAGCGACCAGTACAAAGCCGGCTACGCGTTCCGCGAGTTCGCCGCCACGTACATGAAGTCGCACGGCGCGTTCCCGCAGTGGAACCCGTACCTCTTCGGCGGCATGCCGTACGTCGCAGCGATGCACGGCGACATCTTCTATCCGACCTTCCTGCTGCGCCTCATCCTGCCCGTGGACGTCGCGATGACATGGGGGATGATCCTGCACTTCTTCCTCTGCGGGCTCGCCACCTACTGGTTCCTGCGGCAGGCGCCCAAGCTGTCGTTCCACGCCTCGCTCGTCGGCGGCGTCGCCTACATGATGACGGGCTTCGTTTCGTCGCTCCCTTCGGCCGGGCACGACGGCAAGCTGTTCGTCTCGGCGCTGTTTCCCGTGGCGCTGCTCGTGATCACGTGGGCCGTGCGCGACGGCAAGCGTTTCGCCTGGGGGCTGCTCTCCATCGTCGTGGGGCTCGCCGTGCTCACCCCGCACCCGCAGCTGCTGCAGTACCTGCTGCTCGTCTCGGGCGCGTGGGCGCTCATGCTCGCCTTCGGCGGCACGGACAACGAGAAACTCCCGACGAACGTCGCCCGCCAGCGCATCGGCCTCGCCTTCGGCGCGGTGATCCTGGGCGCGGCCATCGGCGCCATCCAGTACTTGCCCGTGCGCGAGTACGTGGAATGGTCGCCGCGTAACGCCGGCCGCGACTACGGCTTCGCCACGAGCTATTCGTTCCCCATCGAAGAAGTGATCAACACGTGGCTCCCGCAGTTCTCCGGCATCCTCACGAACTACTGGGGACGCAACGGGATCCACTTCCACAGCGAGTACATCGGTGCCGCGGTCATCGTACTCGCCAGCGCCGCGTTCGGGGCAGGGTGGGCGCCTGCCCGCAAACGATTCCTCTGGTTCTGGACCGGCACCGCGCTCGTCTCGCTGTTCTGGGCATTCGGCGGCGGCACGCCGTTCTTCGAACTGATCTACGTGATCGTGCCAGGGACCAAGTTCTTCCGCGCACCGAGTACGATCTTTTTCGTCACCACGTTCGCGGTGGCGATGATGGCCGCGCTCGGCACCGACCGCATCCTGTCCGGCCGCAGCAGCGTGAAGTTCGCGTGGGGCTGGCTCGCAGCGGCGGGGCTCGTGACGCTCTTCGCCGTGGCCGGCGGCCTCACGACGCTCGGCACGAATCTCGTCAGCGGTGCCGGGTTCCCGCAGTTCGGAACGGCCGCACAGATGGCGGAACGGGTGGACGCGAACACCGCCGCCGTGCGTCTGGGCGCGCTGCGGTCGTTCGCCTTCGCCGCGCTCGCCTGCGGTCTCATCGTGCTCCTCGCGCGCCGCGCGATGCTTCCGCGCCTCGCGGGATGGGTCCTCGTCGCACTCTGCGCCGTCGATCTCTGGAGCGTCGAGCGCCTCTATTGGCAGTTCTCCAAGCCGGCCGCGCAGCTCTTTGGCGGCGACGCGACCACCGACTACCTCAAGAAACTGCCGCAGCCCGCGCGTGTCATCGCCGTCGGGATGCCGAACCTCCCGATGGCGCAGGGCGACCCGTTCCTCAAGTACGACGCCCTCATGAACCACCGCGTGCGGATGTCGCTCATCGGCTACCACGGCAACGAACTCGGCCGCTACCAGCAGCTCGACGGCGAGGCGAACGGCTACGATCAGATCGGGAACCCCACGTTCTGGGCGCTCACGAACACCGACTATCTCCTCACCAACACCGACTCGCT
>CAIRBD010000043.1 GCA_903876745.1 uncultured Gemmatimonadota bacterium | reverse complement strand
TGCGTGTTGAACAGGAACGGCAGCGCGAAGTTCGGGAGCGCGGCCGTGTCGAAGCTGCCTTCGTACCACCCGAGCGTGTACGCGACGTTGACGCGCGTCTTGCCGCGCTGCCACGTGGCCGAGAGCAGGAACGCCGAGTAGTCGGCCGTGCCGATGTCGTCCCACAGCACGATGTCACCGTACTTCGACGTCAGCTTGCGCGCGTTGGGGGTGACCGACTTGTCGAGGTAGTTCGGGTTGCGCTGCACGTACAGGTTCACGAGATGCTGGCGCACGTAGTCGAGGTTCACGCCGAACTCGCTCGTCACCTGATGCCCGATGCCCAGCGACATCTGCTGGTTCTGCGGCGTCTTCATGTCGTGCTTCATCAGGATGGGCGCCGGGGAACCGGACTGCCCGGCCAGCACACGCGCCTTGAGCACCGCCGGATCTTTGGTCGGCAGGTTGGTCGTGTTGTTGAACGTGAAGTTGTACGTGCGCCACGTGGAGTTCTTGCGCTCCTGGAAGCCCATGAAGCTCGTCACGCGGTCGTAGATGATGCCGAATCCGCCGCGGATGAACGTCTTGTTCTCCTTGGTCGGATCCCACGAGAACGCGAGGCGCGGCGAGAAGTTGCCGAGCTGGTTCTTGCGGTCGCCCTGGTTGAGGTAGCCCTCGAGCGGGCCGCCGCTCGTGGCCAGCGCCTGCAGCGTGGCGTCGCTCGCCCACGGCACCGTGTACTTGTTGTTCATCGTGTTGAACTCGGCGTCATGGCGGATACCGACACTCAACGTGAAGTTGTCGGCCATCTGCCATTCGTCGTTGATGTACAGTCCCGTCACGACGCCCGATGCGCTGGCCTTGGCGTCGCTGATGCCGTTCGGGTCGGTGAAGCCGACCGCGATCGACGCCGTGTTCGGCAGGCTCGACGTATCGGTGAGGAAACCGAACGTGCCGTCCTTGTTGCTCGGGTAGGTCTGGCTCGCCGAGATGCTCGAGAGTTCCACGCCGGCCTTGATGACGTGCGAGCCCGAGGCGTTGTCGATGTGCCACGTGGCGCGGTCGACGGCGCGCAGGTGCAGCTCGTTGAGGATGAGCGGGAAGCCCGACGTGCCGAACGTGATGCCCGGGTAGTTGAGCTGCGGGCCGGGGTTCAGCGGCGCTTCGTTGTGGTCCCAGCTCACGAGCTGCAGGCTCGCTTCGTTCACGAAGTTGCCGCCCGGAGCGAGGTACCGCTGGCGGAGCTGGCCCGTGTAGATCTTGTAGTGTTGTGAGATGCCGCCGTTCTGCGCCACCTTCGCGCCGAAGTTGCCCTCGCCGTCGAGGAAGCGCACCGACCCCATCAGGTCATACGTCGTCGCCGGGCTCTGCACGTACGTGAGACGCCCGTACAGCGTGTGGTTCTTGTTCGGCGCGAGGAACGAGCCTTTGTACTGCGTCGCCCACGGGCCGCTCGTCGGGTTCACGTCGAGGTAGTAATCCGTCGACGCCAGTTCGTAGCTCGCCGCGAGGAACAGCTTGTCCTTGATCAGCGGCCCGCGGATGTTCAGGCCGAGCTGTTCACGGCCGAAGTTCGGCACCACCGTCTGGAACGCGTTCTGCGTGATCATCGACTTGTTCTGCAGGAAGCCGAACGCCGACCCTTCCCACGTGTTCGTGCCGCGGCGGCTCTCGGCGCTGATCACGTACGATCCGGCGCGCGCATACTCGGCGTCGTACGGGTTCACGAACACGCGGAACTGCTCGAGCGCTTCCTGCGGCAGCGGCGACCCCGTCTGGCCAAGGCCGACGATGTTGCCGTTGTACAGGCTCTTCATCTCCACGCCGTCCATGTAGACGTTGAAGAAGCGGAGGTCCGGCGCGCCACCCGAGGTCGGCAGCGTGCGCCCCGACTGCGGCGCGTACGTCTTGATGCCGGGGGCGACGCCCGCGAGGTTCATGATGCCGCGCGAGTTCAGCGGGAGGTTCTCGATCTCCTCCTTCATCACCGGCGCCGACACCGACAGGCGCTGCACCTCCACCTGCTTCACGCGTTCGCCCACTACCGTCTGCGCGGCGAGTTCGGCGACGCCCTTCTGCATCATGAACTCGAGGCGTGCCCGCTGACCGATGTTGAGCTGGACGGTCTCCGACAGCGGCTTGTATCCGATGGAGCGCACGGTCACCACGTACTTGCCGGTGAACAGGCCCAGCACGCGGAACTCGCCGGTGGGACGGGTCAGCGCGCGGGCCGTCTCCTGCGTGGCGCTGTTCACCACCGTCACCTGAGCGCCTGTGATGGGTCCGGCGTCGGACCTCACGATGCCCTCGAGCGTGACCGTGTTCTGTGCGGAGAGCGTTCCGGCGCCACTGAGCAGCGCCAGCGTGCCGACTACGAACGCGGTGAGGCGAAACTTCATCGTCGACCTCCAATGGGGTGGCAGGATCCCGCTGGTCAGCGGTCCGCCCGGCCAGCCGGTGTCGCGGTCCGCGGGTGGCGGAACTCGCGGCCGGATGGCCGAGTCGTTACATAATAGGACCCCTTTCGTCGTGATGCCAGAATGAAAAGATCGTTTTTTGGGGCCCTCCTCCTTGCCGCCGGCAGCGCCCTCGGCTCCGGCCGCGCCAGCGCCCAGCGCGCCGACACGCTCAGCTCGCGGCAGGTCGGTCCCGGCGTCACCTATCGCCGGATGGTGCGGCTCGACGGCCCGTGGATCGTGAACGTCATCGCCGTCGACCTCCGGCGCGGCGACCTCACGCTCCGGCACGTGCGTGCCCACGACCAGCTGCGCACGCGGGAGCGGCCCACCGAGATGGTCGCGCGCCATGAGCGCGCCGGCGAGGTCGTGTTGGCCGCCGTCAACGGCGACTTCTTCGACCTCAAGACCGGGGAGAACGAGAACAACCAGGTCGTCGACGGCGAATGGTGGAAAGGCGTGAAGGTCACGGACTCGCCCTTCGACACCTTCGCGAACCCGCACGCGCAGTTCGGGCTCGACTCGGCGAACCACCCCTTGATCGATCAGTTCCGGTTCGACGGCGAGGCGCGAACGGCGAAGGTCGCCTTCACGCTGATCGCCTTGAATGCCGTGCCTACAGGGATCGAGGGTACGGCCCTCTTCACGCCGCGATTCGGCGCGAAGGTCCCGGTGGAGATCGCGCGGCCAGTGCGTGACCTGGGCAAGGACCCCGACAACGCCCCAAGCACGGCGCCGAAGGCGCCGGTGCGTGCCGTGGCCGAGGCACCGCTGGTGCGGGCGGGGTCGCGCGGCGGCGCGCAGTTGTATGTCCGCCGCGGCCCAGTAAGTAACCTGTCTGGCGGTTATATTCCGGACGACGGGGCCGTGCTGGTCGGGTACGGTGGCACCGCGAAGGACGTCGCCGGCGTCGGCGAGGGGGAGACGCTCGCCGTCACCCTGCGCACCGTCCCGGCCTCGCCGCGCGCGCCGCTCGCGCAGCTCATCGGCGGATGGCCGCGCATCCTCCGCGATGGGCGCAACATCGCCGCCAACTCGGCCGCCGAAGAAGGGACCATCGCGCGAAACGCGATGGCCCGTCACCCACGTACGGTGGTGGGGTTCTCGCGCGACAG
>CAIRBD010000042.1 GCA_903876745.1 uncultured Gemmatimonadota bacterium | reverse complement strand
AGTTCGACAGGAAAGACGCTGTCGAACCGGCCGCTGAGCATCAACACGGGCAAATGCGCACGCGGCAGGAAATTCACGGGATCCTCTTCGGCGCGCCGCGGCGCGGCATTGAGGCCGGCCACGTTGAGCACCGCGGTTTTGAGACGCGGTTCGAGGGCCAGCGCCACGCCTGCCATCCGCCCGCCCCAGCTCGTGCCGCCGTACGCCAGGCGCGTCGTGTCGATCTCCGGCCGCGTCGCCGCATAGTCGACTGACCGGCGCATCTCGTTGACCCAGCGGATCACCTGGTCGCGATGCTCGATCGTCGCGCTCGGCTGATCGCCGAACGTGAAGGCCGTGCCCCTCCCATAGGTATGCTCGTAGATCGGGTACAACACCGCGCGTCCGCTGCGCACGATGTAGTCGGCATACGACATCGAGAGGCGACTGCGATCGTGCGGAATGAAGGCGTCCGACGCGGGCCAGATCACGACCGTCTGATACGGCGCGCGCACGCGCTTCGGCAGGAAAAGTACGGCCACCATGCGGCCGGCCTTTCCCGCGGCGTTGAACTCGACGTCCTCGCGCACCCAATCGGGCGGCGTGGTATCGCGCGCGATCAGTTTCGCGTCGAGCGGTGTGCGATCGTAGTCGTAGAGTGCGAGGAACCCGCGATACGTCGCGTCATCCACCGTCGGCGTGGACGCGACGATGTGCGCCCGGTCCGCGATCGGCGCGCTCGCGCGGGCAAGGTCCTTCCCCTCGCCGACGCGCCGCACGAGACGGATGCCGTTGATCGGCGAACGATCGACGGCAGGCTGGGCGTATGGCTCGCTGAAGAGGTACGGCGGATCGGAATAGCCGCCGCCCAGGATGTAGCGAGTCCCCGCTTCGCGCGCATTCACGGTCCACTCGCGCACGTTGCCGGCCATGTCGTACACGCCGCGGGCGCTGACCGCGGTCGGCGAGCCGCCGCGCACCGGACTCGTGGATTCATAGCGTCCGGTCGGCACCACCCAGCGCGCAGCCTCGGGCATCGCCGCTGCGTTCCACTCGTAGAGCGTCGGCAGTTCCTTGCCGGCGAACCGCGCGAAGGCGCGCGCCTCGTACCAGCTCACGCCGCCCACCGGCACGTCGATCGTACCGTCCACCGGCGCGCCGCCTTCCCACGTGGACGGCCCCGGACGACCGGTCCGATCGACGAACAGTTTCATCGCGTCGGCGAACGGCACGGCCTTGCCAGCGCGCTCGATCGGATCGTCCCACCATTTCGCGTTCGCATAACCGCCCGCGTCCGCGAACGCCTTGTATTGGCGGTTCGTCACTTCGAGCTTGTCCATCAGGAAATCCGACAAGTCGAACGTGTCGGTGGACGCGAGACCATACAGCGACGGCGCCATCCGACCGCCGTGCAACAGCACCATGTCGGAGTCGGGATCGGTGATCTTTCGCAGCGGCACGGGCGCCGGCACGGGCACGTAGCTCCCCCACAATCGCGCGGCCATCAGCGTGACCGGGCGATAGCCGGGCTTCGTGTACCGGTACATCCACGCGTTCATCGGGATGCGCACCACCGGCGTCGGCGTCGTCCCCACGGGAATCCAGTGCGCCGTGTCGCTGAGCGCCGCGCGCGACACCTCGGCGCCCGCGGGCTCGCTGAGGAACGTCTGCTTGAGCGAGAGTCCGTCGAGCACCGCCACCACCGCCGAATCGCCGGGCGCGCGCTCGGCAGCGATCACCGCGAGCGCGAAGGCCGAGTCGAGCTGATCGGCGTCCACGAGACGGGCGACGGTCGGCAGCGCCGTCTCGTGCACCCAGCGCGCACGGCGGTCGCGCATGTACAGGAACGCAAGCACAGCGACGGCAACGAGCGCGATGCCGCCCACGATGAGCGGCGTGCGTGACCGCGCGCCGCCGGTGCCCGCCACCGACGCCGACGCCGTCGCAACGGCCCGCAGCTCGGCGAGCAGCACCTCAGCGTTCGCCGGCCGAGCGGCCGGGTCGCGCGCGAGACAGCGCGCGACGAGCCGCACCAACGCCGGCGATGCCTGTGGGCACCGCGCCGCGAGCGACGGCGCGTCTTTCGTGGCTTTGTCGATGAGGATCTGCGTGAACGACCCGCCAAAGGGCGGCGCCCCCGCGAGCATCTCGAACAGCAGCACACCCATCGCGTAGATGTCGGCGCGATGGTCCGTCTCGCCGTCGCCAGCCGCCTGCTCCGGCGACATGTACACCGGCGTGCCGAGTGACGTCCCCTCGCTCGTGAGCACCGTGTCGCGCGCGTTGCCCACAGCCTTGGCGATCCCGAAGTCCACGACGATCGCGTGGTCGCCCGAGAGCAGCACGTTGTCGGGCTTGATGTCGCGATGCACCACGCCCTGCGCGTGCGCGTGCACGAGCGCCTCGGTCGCGTCCATCGCGATGCGCAGCGACTCGGCCACGGGGAGCGCGCCGCGCGCCGCGAGCCGGTCGCGCAGCGATTCGCCGGTCGCCACGGGCATCACGTAATAGAGCAGCTCGCCGTCGGCTGCTTCACCTGAGTCGAGCAGCGCGAGGATGTGCGGATGATTGAGCCGCGCCGTGATGCTGATCTCGCGAAGGAACCGCTCACCGGTGAGCGAGCGCGCGAGGTCGGGCTTGAGCACCTTGATGGCGACGTCGCGATCGTGTTTGAGATCGTGCGCGAGGTACACCGTGGCCATGCCGCCGGCGCCGAGCTCGCGCTCGATGCGGTAGCGGTCGGCGAGGGCCGAGATCAGGCGCTCGATCACTTCGCGCCCAGCTCGAGCCGACGGTGCCAACTCGTCACGATGCGTACTTCGCGCGGCGGTGGCGACTGCAGCTGCTGCTTGAAGAGGAAGCGGTTGCCCCCCATCGCCGCCGCGTAGCTGCGGCCCGGAAAATCAGCCGCGTCGGCGTCGAACAGGTGTTGTGGATCGCCGAACGGATGGTCGGCGTTCGCCGGATCATAGCGCACCGCCCAGAAGCTCTGGACGAAACGCGGCGGACCGGAGGACGTCCTCGCGAGTTCCGCACTTTCCATGATCACGTCGTGCCCACCACTCGCCCACGTCGCCATGACGAATCGCCCGCCACCGGCGATCTCGATGCGCCGTCCGCTCCCGTCGATCGCGAGTGCCACCATCGACGTCTGCTCGTTTCCCACCTCCTCCGAGACGAGCCAACGATCGTCCGGCGTCACCGCCGTCAGGAGATGCGTGGCGTCGATCCGCTGCGGCGGCCGGCCGGCGCCGTGCACGATGGTGAGCGTATCGCGGAACAACCCGCGATAGCTCGTGCCGTCGTTCATCGGCTGAGGTTCGCTGATCATCGGGTCGAGACGCAGCGGTTGCGGCGGCGTGGTCAGGTCGGGATCGCCGATGAACGCCGCCGAGTCGCGCGTGAACACCACGCGCTTGCCGTCGGCGGTCCAGCGCGGCGCGCCGATCGTGGCTCCGTTGAGCCACGTCGTCACCTTCCCCGTTTGCATGTCGACGACCTGCAGCGACGCGTCGCCGTTCGGCAGGCGCACGCGCACGATGGCGCGACGGCCGTCGGGCGTGAGGTCGAGCGCATCGTAACTGGCCGCGGGCGCCGCGAGCGTGTCGAGTCGTCCAGCGCGGTCGGCACGGACGAGTAGGCCCACGCTCATGAGGCCGCCCCGCGCGAAGGCCAGGACGCCGGCGCGCGACAGCGCGAACTGCGCGGCACCTCGGCCCGTCTCCACGCGCACGCCGTCGGCGATCGCGCTGGCGGGTCCGGTCAGTTCGCCGCGGCGTGCATCGATGGGCGCGGCGAAGATCTGTCCGCCAGCCCCGACATACACGAGGTGCCCATCGCCATCGAGGCGGGCGCTCATGCCGCGCACGCTCTCTTGCGCTCCCTTCCCGCCCCAGCGGACGAGCGGCCCCTGCTTGCCCGTCTCGAGGTCGATCACCCCGAGCGTTCCCGAGCGCCGCGAGACGATCACACTCCGGCCGGCGGCGAACTCCTCGGGAAAACTGCAGCCGTCCTCGCAGTCGAACGAGCGCACCGTGTCGCCCGTCGCGGTGAGGAGCATGATTCCGTACGCGCGATGCCTCGCGACCACGAAGCGCCCGTCGCTCAACCGCGTGCCGCCCCAGGCATCATTGACGCCCGACGCGACGGTCGTCACGCGTCCATCGGCCAACGACACGCGTTTGAGCGACGCATCGACGAAGAAGAAGACCGCGTCGCCGTCCGACCCGAAGAACGGCGTGGCCGCCCCCTCGGTGCCCTCGAGCGCGCGGATGCCGAAGTCGGCGAGCCGCCGCACGTACAGGCGCTCGTCCTTGCCGGGACGCGCCACGAATACGAGTGTCGTTCCGTCTGGCGAGAGTGCGAGCGCGGGCATCCCTTCCGAACTCGTGCCGAGCGGATCGAGCGCCATCGAATCGGGGACCAGCACACTCGTGCTCATCGCCGCGATGCTCGATGCCGCGACGCCGCGGCGACCGATGATCCAGCCCGCCGCGAGGAGGAATGCAGCGACGGTGACGGCAGCCACGACAAGGCCACGCGAGCGCGCCGCACCTTCGCGGGCGACGACCTTCGCCCGCCGTACCGTCGTGGTACCGATGTCGAGCGCCGTCACGAACTCCGCCGCGGTCGAGAACCGATCAGCCGGCAGCTTCTCGAGCGCGCGCATCACCGCGCCCTCGACCGACTCCGGCACCGCCTTGCGCTGCGCGGCGATCGCGCGCGGCTCCTCTGTGAGCACCCGCGCCACGATCGCCTGCACGCTCGGCCCCGTGAACGGCGCCTCACCGACCAGCATCTCGTACGTGATGGCGCCGAGCGCGTAGAGGTCGCTGCGCAGGTCGATGATCTTCTCGCCCATCGCCTGCTCGGGGCTCATGTACTGCGGCGTGCCGAGCGAGAGACCGGTCTGCGTCATGCGCGCACCGCCCGCCGATTGCACCGCGAGCGCGATGCCGAAATCGGCGACGAGCGCGTGCCCGCCCTGCAGCAGGATGTTCTCGGGCTTGATGTCGCGATGGATCACACCCACGGCGTGCGCGGCGCCGAGTGCGTCGGCCACTTCGCGCGCGATGCGCAGCGCGTCGTCGATGGGCAGTTGGCGCTCGCGTTCGAGGCGCGCGCGCAGCGTCTCGCCCGTCACGTAGGGCATCACGTAATACAGGAGACCGTCGGCCGCACCGGAGTCGAGCAGCGGCAGGATGTGCGGATGCTGCAACTTCGCCGTGGTCTTGATCTCGCTCAGGAAACGCTCGCCGCCGAGTGCCGCGCCCAGATCGGGATGCAACACTTTGATGGCGACTTCGCGCTCGTGCTTGAGGTCGTGCGCGAGGAACACCGTGGCCATGCCGCCCGCGCCGAGCTCGCGCTCGATGCGGTAGCGGTCGGCGAGGGCCGCACCGAGGCGCGACAGAACGTCGCTCACGGCTTGCCGCCCACGCGTCGCTTGAGTTCCTCAGCGAAGTTCACCACCAGCACCGTCGCGCGGCTCGATTCCAGAGGCTGCACCATCACGAATCGCTTGCCATCGGCCGTTACGTCGTAGTTCGGGTGATACGGATCGGTGGCGAACGGGATGTCGAACACGTCGTCGCGTTTCGTCACGCTGAGCGTGGGCGTCGTCGCGATGGTCGCGGCCATCATCTTGGAACCGTGGCGATAGAACAGCCGCCGGCCATCGCCCGACCAGAGCGGCTCGCCGCCGCCGCCGGCCGAGACGGGGCTGTGCAATGCACCAATCGTCGTACGCATACTCCAGTGTTTTGGAAACAGAGGAACCATTTTTGTCCTCGGGGACGTAGCCCATCTTCATGTAGTATTCAAGCCCATCATAGGTGCT
>CAIRBD010000041.1 GCA_903876745.1 uncultured Gemmatimonadota bacterium | reverse complement strand
GTGCGTCCGTTCGTCGCCGTCGCGGAGCAGGGCGCGACGGTGGTGCCGAGTGACGAGGTCGCGGATCACTTCTGGGCGCCGATCGACCGCATCCTCGATCCGGCCGCGACGCGCGACACGCAGATCCTCGTGCGCGGGTTCCACATGCGGCGCGACGCGATCCACTTCGAGGGGCACGTGATCTGGGGGATGACGCAGCAGATCCTCAACGGCTTCGCGGGGGTGGCGCGATGAGCGTCTGGAAGTGGTACGCGAAGGCGCCGCTCGCGGCGCGCGCCGCGTTCGCGTTCGTCATCACGGCGTCGTTCCTCGCCGTGCCGGCGCTCTTCGACACCGCCGTGTACCACGCGGTGTATCACAAGGACATCTATGCGCTCGACTGGGCGCGGCTGCTGCGCGTGCAGGGATTCCTTCCCACGTGGTGGATCGTCGCGCTGGCGATGTGGCTGGTGGAGCGCGAACAGGATGCCGCGCGTGCCGCGCGCCGGGCGTGGCTGCTCGCGGCATCGCCCGCGCTCGCGGGGCTCTTGTGCGAAGTGCTCAAGCTGGTGATCCGCCGCGAGCGGCCGGCGCCGTTCGATGGCGAGTGGATCTTCCGGCCGTTCAGCGAGCATCCGTGGAGCACCGGCGGACTGGCCACGCCGAGCTCGCACACGATGGTCGCATTCGGTGCGGCGACGATGCTGGCGCGATTGTTTCCGCGGGCGCGCTGGGTGTTCTACGGGCTCGCGTGGGGGTGCGGCGCGACGCGCGTGCTCGACCGCGCGCACTTCTTCAGCGACGTGACGTTCGGCGCGATCCTCGGCTGGGCGGTCGCGTGGGGGCTATGGATCGAGTGGGGACACCGGGCGCCGTCGCCCGCACCCGTAGCGGCATAACGCTCCAACCGGACCTCCGCGACATGCCACACGCGGGCTGCATCCTCGTGATCGATGACGAGCCGCATCTTCGGCGCGCGATCCGCAACGCGCTGCGAGAGGTGGCGGACCGCGTCGTCGAGGCGGGTACCGGCGCCGAAGGGATCGATCTCGCGGCCACCGAGCAGCCCGACCTGATCGTCCTCGACATCGGCCTTCCGGACCTCAACGGACTCGACGTGTGCCGGGAGATCCGCCGGTGGGCACCGATGCCCATCCTCGTGCTCTCGGCCCGGCACGGGGAGCACGACAAGGTGCAGCTCCTCGAGGCCGGCGCCGACGATTACGTCACCAAGCCGTTCAGTACGGTGGAGCTGCTGGCCCGCGTGAAGGCGCAACTGCGGCGTGCGCGCACGCAGAGCGCGATCCCCGCCAACACCCCGTATGTCATCGGGCCACTCTCGATCGATCTCGTACGCCGCGTGCTCCTGCGCGACGGCGCCGTCGTGCGACTCACGCCCATCGAGTGGAACATCCTGCGCGCGCTCGTGCTGGCGTCGGGGCGGACGCTCACGCATCAGCAGCTCTTCGACGCGGTGTGGGGACGCGCCTACGGCAACGCGCAGCAGTACCTGCGCGTGCACATCACCAATCTGCGGCGCAAAGTGGAGCCGGAGCCGGCGGCGCCGCGTTTCATCATCACCGAGCCGGGCGTCGGCTACCGGTTCGAGGGCGTGGCGTGACGCCGCGAGCGACTCTGGAGCGCTGGCTGCTGTGGGGCGGGATGCTCGTGATCGTGACGGCGGTGCTCGTGCCCGCGCGCGACGTGAACGAACAGATGTACGTGCCGCTCCCCTATCTGCTGCTCGTGCTCGGCGGGAGCGTCAGCGGCGGGCGACGGTTGGGCTACACGCTCGCCGCCGCCAGTTTTTTCGTCATCAACTATTATTTCCAGGCGCCGTACGACAGCATCTGGGTGGGCAAGCTCCTCGACTTCGTGACGCTGGCCGCGTTCCTGCTCACGGCGGTGGTCGCGACGCAGCTGCTCGACATGGTACGCGTGGACCGGGACAAGGCGGTGCGCCGGGCCGACGAAGTCGATGCGCTCTCGCGGCTGGGATCGGAATCGCTCAGTGCCGCGCGCGCGGGTGACGCCGTGATCGGCGTCGCCGAGATGATCCGCGCGTCGCTCGGCGCGGCGAGCTGCGACATCGTCCCCGGTGCCCCCGACTCCCACGGACTGCGCGGCAACCCGAACGTGCTGGTGCAGCCACTCGAGGCGCACGGGCACGCGGTGGGCACGATGGTCGTACGGTTCGTCACGCCGCCGCCGTTCCGCGACGGTGATCGCGCCTTCCTCGACGCGCTCACGCACTACGCCGCGCTCGCGCTCGAGCGGGAACGACTCGCCGCCGAGGTGGAACGTGCGGAGAGCCTGCGCCAGGGCGAGCGGATGCGCGAGTTCGTGCTTGCGTCCGTGTCGCACGATCTTCGCACGCCGCTCGCGAGCATCAAGGCGCTCGCGCAGGAAGAGCAGCGGACGGGGACGAGTCGCGCCACGGATATCGAACAGCATGTGGACCGGCTCACGCATCTGGTGGGGGAGTTGCTCGACCTGTCGCGGTTGCGGGCGCACAGCTTCCCCCTCTCGCCGGAACTCAACGCCGCAGAGGACGTGATCGGCGCGGCCGTTCGGCAGTGCGCGATGCTGGCCTCCGGCAAGTCGCTGGTCGCGCCGTTCAACCCCGATGCGCAGCCGCTCTACGGCACATTCGACTTCGTCCAGACGTTGCGCATCCTCGTGAACCTCATCGAGAACGCGCTGCGCTACACGCCGTTGGACGGCACGGTTCAGGTGACGGCACGGCGCGAGGGAGATGACGTGGTGATCGCCGTCGCCGATCGCGGACCTGGGATCGTCGCGTCGGAGCGCGAACGCGTGTTCGACGCGTTCTACAGACCAGCGGCCTCGGCCCCCGATCAGATGCGATCCGGGCTGGGACTCGCGATCGCGCGGTCGCTGGCGGAAGCACAGCAGGGTTCGGTGCGGTACCTGCCCCGCGATGGTGGCGGCAGCGAGTTCGAGGTGCGCCTGCCGGCCGCTGACGTCGATGCGGCGGATTTCGCGGAATCTTAACGGTTTCTTAGCGGCATCACGGCGTTCCTTTGTGGCTTCGCGCGGGCGGCGGCGGGTAACATCCCCCTGCGATGAAGCGCTCCCCGATCTCCCTCCGTGCAAATGAACCGCGGACGCCGCGATACCCGCGTCGTGGGCGCCGCGCCGGTTTCGTGCAACTCGCGTGCCTGCTGACGGGCTTCGCCACGACCGTCCTTCCGGCCCGCGCGCAGCACGCGGTC
>CAIRBD010000040.1 GCA_903876745.1 uncultured Gemmatimonadota bacterium | reverse complement strand
CGCGGTGCGCGTCGGCGTCGTGCCCGTCGCGGCGGGCTTCGGCCGCCGGCGTGGCGCCGGTGTGCCTCGGCGCCGCCGCTTCCGACAGCACATGTCGCGTGACGATGGGGAGCGATCCCTGATGACCGACGGGGCGCGCCAGCACGATCTCGAGCGTGCCCTTGAGCGTGTCGGGCCGGAGCGGCTTCGTCAGATACGCGTCGAACCCGGCGCGATGGAAGCGCTCGGCGTCACCGCGCTCCGGTCCCGACGTGGCCAACGCGAGCGCGATGCCGCGCAGCGAGGCGTCGGCGCGGATGGCGCGGCCGAGCTTCTCGCCGTCCATCCCCGGCATGACGCTGTCGACCACCGCGATGCGGATCGGGTCGTTCGCGTCGTGCTGCTCGCGCAGGCGCTTGAGCGCGGCCTGGCCGTCGGAGGCCGACTGCACGCGCATGCCCCACGCGCGCATCCACTCCGTCATCACGCGCACGTTGATCTCGACGTCGTCCACGACGAGCGCGAGCACGCCCTCCAGCGATGCGCTCGGCGCCGGGGAGGGGCGGGGGCTGGGGTCGAGTGGCAGCGGCAGCTGGAACCAGAACGTGGAGCCGACGCCCTCTTCGCTCTGCACGCCGACCTCGCCGCCCATCAACTCTACCAGCTTCTTCGTGATGGAGAGTCCGAGTCCCGTGCCGCCGAACCGACGCGTCGTGCTCGCGTCCGCCTGGACGAAAGGCTGGAACAGCGCGCGGATCGTCGTCTCGGGGATGCCGATGCCCGAGTCGTTGACCTCGAAGCGCAGACTCGGCGCGCCGGCGATGAGAGCCGATTGCACGACGATGGTCACGTACCCCGTGTCGGTGAACTTGACGGCGTTCCCCATAAGGTTCAGGAGCACCTGCCGGATGCGCCCCGGATCGCCGATCACACGGCGCGGCGCGTCCGGCGTGATGCGCACGGCGAGGCGCAGTCCCTTCTCCACGGCGCGCGGCGCGAGGAGTTCGGCCACGTCGGCGACGGCGGCGTGCACGTCGAAGGGGATCGGCTCGATGACGAGCTTCCCGGAGTCGACCTTGGAGAAATCGAGGATGTCGTTGATCACGCCCAGCAGCAGCTGCGCGGACTGGCGCGTGGCGTCCACGTAGTCGCGCTGCTCCCCGTCGAGCGTCGTGCCGGCGAGGAGGCTCGTCATCCCGAGCACGCCGTTCATCGGTGTGCGGATCTCGTGCGACATCATCGCGAGGAAGTCGCTCTTCGCGCGCGCCGCCGCCTCGGCCTGTTCCTTGGCCGCGACGAGCATCAACTCGTTCGTCTTGCGCTCGGTGACGTCGGTGAGCACCGCGATCACACGCTCGAGCGCGCCGTTCGCGGCGACGAGCGGATCGGCCTGCAGCAGCAGCCAGCGGGAGGCGCCGTCGGTGGCTTCGTGCTCGATCTCGGCCTCGAACGTGGCGCGCCGCGACACGGCGTCGTCGAGTTCGCGGCCGGCGGAGGCGTCGGAACGAAGCGCGGGCAACACCTCGCCGCGCGGGCGCCCCACGAGCGCATCAGCGCGGTGGGCCGTGAGGTGCTCGAACGCGGCGTTCACCCATTCGATGCGGCCGGTGGGGTCGGTGACGAGCACCGCCGCCCCCATCCGCTCCGCGACGAGCGCCAGCCGCCGCACCTCCGCGTTGTAGCGGTCGTTGCACATCAGCACGAACCCGAAGGTCAGGCCGATGACGATCACGAAGAACGTGAGGAACGACACGTCCTGGATGCTGTTCCGCGCGAACACGGAGTCGCCCGCGGTTTCTGGGAAGACGAGGAAGAACGTGGTCCGCGCGGCGAGCACGACGCTGCATATGAGAAAGACGACGGCCGTGAAGCGATGGCTCGCGGACCGCACGCGCCCGGGCGAGAACAGCAGCAGGTGCGCGCTCTGTGCGGTGAGCAATGCGGCGCAGGCGGCGACGGCCGCGGTGCGCACGGCGATGTTCTCGTGCAGGATGCCGAACCACGCCAGCAACAGCGCCGTCGCGGCGACGGGCGCGTACAGCAGCGCGGGACGCACCCTGGCGCCGCTGAACTCTCGGAGCGCGTGATAGTACAGCGCGATCGAGAGGACGATGAAGCCGCCGCCCCCGATCACGGAGACCGCCGGCGGCACGGTACCGCGCAGCCCGAGCAGCCCCCACCCCGCCGCCTGCATCAGGTTCGCGCTCGCCCAGCGGCTCACGCCCGCCATGTGCCCCAGATACGACCGGGCCACCGCGAACAACGCCACGCTGAGGATCAGCGCGCCGACCGCGTTGAGGATGACCACCGATCGGAGGTCGAGGTTCACGCGATCGTTGGTCGAAAGGCGGCGCGGCGGAAGCGGGAGCGGGGCATGGCCGGAATTATCGTCCGCGGGACGGTGTTTGCGCCAATCCGTGCGGATGGACCCCGGTAGCGTCAGGGGCGGGCGTCGATCCCGATGCGCACCCCTGCGGACGGGCGCTCACTCGAAGCGGAGCGCCTCGATGGGGTCGAGCGACGCCGCGCGGCGCGCGGGCCACACGCCGAACACGAGACCGATGCCGCTCGCGAACGCGAACGCGACGAACACCGACATCGCGTCCACCGCGGTGTTCCACCCGAATGAGCGCTGCAACTGGCCGGCCGCCAGCAACCCCGCACCGATGCCGAGCGCACCGCCGAGCAGGCAGAGCACCACCGATTCGGTCAGGAACTGCAGCATGATGTTCAGGCGCGTGGCGCCGAGCGCCTTCCGGATGCCGATCTCGCGCGTGCGCTCGGTGACCGACACGAGCATGATGTTCATGATCCCGATCCCGCCGACGAGCAGCGACACGGCGGCGATGCCCGAGAGCAGGAGGCCGAAGGTCGCCGCCGTCTCGCCGACGGTCGACAGCAGCTCCGCCTGGTTGCGGATGGAAAAATCGTCGGGCGATCCGGCGCGCAGCTTGTGTGTGCGGCGCAGGGCCGATTGGATCTCCGCCATCGCCACGGGCAGCGAATCCTCCGAGCGGCCGAGCACCCAGATGTCGTTGATGCGGTCCGTGCCGAAGGTGCCGAAGCGTCCCGTCTGGAACGGGATGAGGATCTGCTGGTCGCCGTCGCCGAAGCCGGTGGCGCCCTTGGCCTTGAGCACCCCGATGACGGTGAAGGCGCGTCCCCCGATGCGGATCTGCTCGCCGATGAGCGCCTCGCCGTCGGGGAGGTCGAAGAGCGGCGCGACATCGCCGCCGAGCACCGCCACGCGGCGGCGCGCGTTGTCGTCCTGCGCGGTGAACATGCGCCCGGACTCGATCTGGAATGCGCGCACGTCGACGAAGTTCGGCAGCGTTCCGGTGACCTGCACGTTGGTGTTCTTGTTTCGCCACACGACCTGCAGGTTGCGGTCCTGCTGGGGGTTCACGGCGGCGACGTTCGGCGAGCGGTCGGCGATCGATTCCACGTCCTTCATCGTCAGCTTCGCCATCGTGGTCGTGGCGACGCCCTGCTGCTGCACGCGCTGGGCGTTGATCTGCAGGACGGTCGTTCCCAGGCGCGCGATGCGCTCCTTGACCGACCGCTCGGCGCCCTTGCCGAGGGCGATCATGGCGATGACGGCCCCTACGCCGATGACGATGCCGAGCATCGTGAGCAGGGAACGCAGCCGGTTGGCGCGGAGGGCCGCGAGGGCCACGCGAAGAACTTCGCCGAGGAGCAAGGGAGGCGGGGGAAGGAGAACCGTGATACTACGCGCGGGGCCTCGCTGGCGCTGGCCGCCGGGGTGTGCGGCGAACCCAGAGGAGGGCACCCAAAATGGGGCGGATGTGGGGGTTGGAGCGAGGGGCGGACGTATTACTTTTCACTCCGAGGTGGGCGAGCCGCCCGCCTCGTTGACGTCGAGCCTCACCGGCGGGCATTTCCGTCCCCCCGGATCGTCGCCCGCCTGCTTTTCCTTATCATTCATGTTGGCTCGACTGCTGACAGCGACCGGCCTGAGCGACATCGTGATGGCGGACGCCGGAGAAGCACGCGAACGCATCGTTCGGCGATGGTTCTTCATCGTGCTGGCGGCGACCGCCCTCGGGCTGACGCTGCAGCGCGGTTTTGAGACGCGCCACACCACGTTCCCGATCTTTCGGCAGTCGTTCCACCACCTGGTGGAAGGGCGCGATCTCTATGCGCTCTACCCGTCGGAGCAGGGCGCTGAGCCGCAGGACCGCTTCAAGTACAGCCCCACCGCCGCGCTGCT
>CAIRBD010000039.1 GCA_903876745.1 uncultured Gemmatimonadota bacterium | reverse complement strand
CGCTTCGGCCTGCTTCTCCTGCAGGGTCTTCGTCCGCGCTTCCTTCTGCGTCGGCGTCAGCGTCGCCTGCACCTTCTGGAACTCGCTGTAGCTCGCGAGCAAGCCGTCATTCATCTTCTTCGCCGAATCCTGCAGCACGGCGACTTCCTTCTGCAGCTGCGTGTCGATCGGCGCGCGACCGGGCGCAGCGTTCATGATCAGCGAGCTGTTCACGTAGGCGAACTTCGGCACCGCGGGGGCGGCACCCTGCGCAACGGCGGGCGCCGCGGCAACAACGAGGAACGAGACGGCGCCAAGCGCCCGGACGAACGAGGACATTGAAACTCCGGAGGATTAGTTGAAGAACTGGCCAAGACGGAAATGCAACTGCCACTTCGGGTCGGGCTTGCCGTACGCATCCGTACGGTCGAACCCATACGCCCAGTCGATACCCAACGGCCCGAGCGGGGAGATCACGGACGCACCGATACCCGCTCCGCGGAAGAGCCGCGTCGGATTGAAGTCCCGCGGACGCAGCCAAAGATTGCCCGCGTCGTAGAAGATGTTCGTATAGAACTGTTCGCTGATCCGCACGCCGACTTCGGCGTTCGCGCTGAAGAACGTATTGCCGAACGACGCGCGCGTCGCGTTGGAGGTGCTCGTGCTCGCGCTGAACCCGTACGGCGTGATCGAGAACTCGGGGTAACCGCGCAACGGCTCGCCGTACTGCACGCCGCCGAGCGAGAACGCCTGCGAGGAGAAGAACGGTCCCGGATCGCCGAAAACGAAGCCGGCCCGCTGCGACACGCCCGCCACGATCTTCACGGGCGAACTGCCCGGCTTGTCACCACCGATCTTCGCCAGCGTCGTGAACGACTTGAATTCCGTCGTGTACCGCTGGAACGATGCCGTGCCGCCAAGCGGCCCGCCGTTGAACTGCGCGTTGAACGTCTGCAACGTGCCGTCGGTCGGGAACGGCAGCTCGATGCGCGTGTCGCGCGACACGTCGAAACCGAGCGTCGACCGCAAACAGCCTGCACAATTATTGGTCGTCACCGTGCCGAGCAGGCCGTCGCTGCCATAGCGGATGCCCTCCACGCCGTACGTGGCCCCGACCCGCGCGTACCGCGACTTGAAGAACGGGAAGGCGACGCGCACCGACGCGCCCGTGCGCGTCGTCTGCCCGAGGTCCGCGATCGTGTACCGTGACATCGAGTGGTACGCCGTGATCGTCCCCGAGATCAGCGACTGCTTGATGGCCGGATCGGTGAACGAGAGCTGGAAGTCGTTGATGTAGCGGCCGTACTGCCAGTTCAGCTTCCCCTGCTTGCACATGCCGAACAGGTTCGGCTGGTCGAGCCCGATGAAGCCGCCGAGGCCGGTGCCCTGCCCCATCGAGGCGCCGAAGTTCACGTTGCCCGTGCGCTTCTCCTTCACCTTGAACACGACGTCGACGTCGCCCTGGTCGTTCGCCTGCCGCGTCTCCGGCGGCACCAGCTGCTCGAAGAACCCGAGATTCTGGACGCTGCGCCAGCTCCGGATGAGCGCTTCCTGGTTGAACACGCCGCCCGGGATGATCACGAGCTGGTCGCGGATGCAGTTCTCGTGCGTGTAGTCGTTGCCGATGATCTCGATGCGGTTCACGATCGCCGGCGTCCCTTCCTGCACGTCCCACCGGAGGTTCACCTTGTCGCCGTCAGCGCCGTGCTGCCGGTCAAGGATCGGCCGCACCTGCGCGTAGATGTACCCCTCGGTCGCATACGCCTGTTTGACCTTCGCCGTCGCGTCGTCCCACTCGGCCTGGTCGAACGTGTTGCGCGTGGCCGACTTGCCCTTGATGAGCGACTTCACGCGCTCCTGGAGCGTCGGCGACGTGTTGTTGAACGGGTAGAATCGCGAGATGTCCGAGCTCGAGAAACGCCGGCTCCCCGTCACCTCGAACGACCCGACCTTGTACTGCTTCCCCTCGGCGACGGTGAGGTCGACCAGCCCCTTGCCGCGCGCGCGGTCCACGAGGATCGTGTCCTTGAGCAGCTGGAAATCGATGTAGCCGCGATTCATGAACATCGACGGCACGCTGTCGCCGACATCCCGGGCGTATTTCTCCTGGTCGAACTCGCCGCGCTGCCACCAGAAGAAACCCTCGGGCTTCGTCTGCATCGCCTTGGCGATGCTCTTGGTGTCCACCGCGGTGTTGCCGTGCACCTGGATGCCCGAGATGGCGAGGCGCCGCCCCTCGTCCACGCGGAAGAGCAGTGACGCGTGGTTGTCCCCCACGAACGTCGTCTCGGGCGTGATGCGGGCCAGCGTGAAGCCGTTCCCCTGGTAGATCGAGTCGATGCGCTGCATCGCCCGCGCCACCTGCGACGGGTCGATCGGGCGCCCGATCAGCAGGTCCACCACGCCGCGCACGTCGCTCACCGCCACGGCCTTCGGCCCCGCCACGTCCACCAGATCGAGCAACGGCCGTTCTCTCACCTGGATCGTGAAGATCGCCAGGGGCGTCGCCCCCTCCGTCACGGTACAGGTGATCGAGATGTCACCCTCGAATTGGCCGGCCGCGAACACGTTGCGGATCGCCCGCTGCACTGCCGGCGCGTTGAGCGGCACGTGCGGCGCCAGGCCCGCGTCGAGGAGGATCGTCGTCGAGGGGATGCGTTTGTTTCCCGTCACCGCGATGGAGTCGGGAGACACGCAACGCCCGATGGCGTCTTCCTGCGCGGCAAGCGGTGCTACCGCCATCACCAGGGCGAGGGCGGCCCACAAGGGTTTCTGCATAGCTTGGAAATATAATATGAGGAAGGGCCGAAAGGGTGTAACCCCTTCCGGCCCCGGGAGTTCCGATTTGGACGGCGGCCGGGCCGCTCTTGCGCCCCGGCCGCCCCAGCCCTCAGGCCTGCGGCGTGCTCGCCGGCGTCTTGAAATCCAGCTTCTCCCCACCCTCGGCGACGTCCACTTCGATCGCGTCGCCGCGATGGAACTCCGCCATCAGGATCTTCTCCGACAGCGGGTCTTCGATGAATTTCTGGATCGCCCGCTTGAGCGGGCGCGCGCCGTATGCCTCGTCGTAGCCGTGCGTCGCCAGGAAGTCCACCGCGGCCTCCGACATCGTCATCGTCAGCTCCTCCTCGGCGAGACGCTTCTGCACGTCGCGCAGCAGGATCGACACGATCTGCGCGATATGCACCTTCGACAGCGGGTGGAACACGATCACGTCGTCGAGGCGGTTCAGGAACTCGGGGTTGAACGTGTGCTGCAGTTCCTCCTTCACCTTCTCCGCCATCTTGTCGAATGACCCGCGCACGTCGCTCGACCCGAACCCGAGGGTCCGGTTCTTCGTGATGTCCTTCGCGCCCACGTTCGAGGTCATGATCACGACGCAGTTCTTGAAGTCGATGACCCGGCCGTAGTTGTCGGTGAGGTGCCCTTCGTCGAGCACCTGCAGCAGGATATTGAAGACGTCGGGGTGCGCCTTCTCGATCTCGTCGAGCAGCACCACGCTGTAGGGCTTGCGGCGCACGGCCTTCGTCAGCGTCCCCGAATCCTCGTAGCCCACATAGCCCGGCGGGGCGCCGATCAGCCGGCTCACCGAGAACTTCTCCATGTACTCGCTCATGTCCACACGGATGAGCGCCGAGGCGTCGGCGAACAGGAACTTCGCCAGCGCCCGCGCCAGTTCCGTCTTCCCCACGCCGGTCGGGCCGCAGAAGATGAACGACCCGATGGGACGCTTGGGGTCCTTCAGCCCGGCACGGCTCCGGCGGATGGAGCGCGCGATCGCCTTGATCGCCTCCTCCTGCGCCACGACCTGCCCGTGGATCACCTCTTCCATCTTGAGCAGGCGCGCCGTCTCGGCTTCCTGAAGGCGCGTCACCGGGATCCCCGTCCAGCGGCTCACGATGAACGCGATCTCCTCCTCGCCGAGCACCGGCCGGAACGAGAGGCGCCGCTGCTCCCACTCGTCCTGCCGCGTGCGGATGTCGCTCTGGAGCTCGCGCTCCGTGTCGCGCAGCGCCGCCGCCCGCTCGAAGTTCTGGTCGCGCACCGCGGCGTCCTTCTCCGCGTTCACGCTCTCGAGCTTCGCCTTCAACCCGGCGACTTCCGGCGGCGGCACCTGCGCGCCAAGGCGCGCGCGCGCCCCCGCCTCGTCGATCACGTCGATCGCCTTGTCGGGGAGGAACCGGTCCGTGATGTAGCGCTCCGACAACTTCGCGGCGATCGACAGTGTCTCGTCAGGGATCGTCACGCGGTGATGGTCTTCGTACTTCTTGCGCAGCCCCTTCAGGATCTCGATCGTCTCCTCGATCGAGGGCGGCTCGACGACCACCGTCTGGAAGCGGCGCTCGAGCGCCCCGTCCTTCTCGATGTACTTGCGATATTCGTTGAGCGTCGAGGCGCCCACGCACTGCAGCTCCCCGCGCGCGAGCGCCGGCTTGAGCATGTTGCTCGCGTCGATCGCCCCCTCGGCCGCGCCCGCGCCGACGAGCGTGTGCAGCTCGTCGATGAACAGCACGACGTTCTTGTTCAGCGCGATCTCGTTCATCACGGCCTTCAGCCGCTCCTCGAACTGCCCGCGGTACTTCGTGCCGGCGATCACCGCGGCCATGTCGAGCGAGAGCACGCGGTTGTCGCGCAGGTTGTCGGGGCACGTGCCGTTCGCGATGAGCTGCGCCAGCCCTTCGACGATGGCGGTCTTGCCCACGCCGGGTTCGCCGATGAGCACGGGATTGTTCTTCTTGCGGCGCGACAGCACTTCCATGACGCGCTCGATCTCCTTGGCCCGGCCGATCGTCGGATCGAGCTGCCCTTCGGACGCGAGCTGCGTCAGGTCGCGGCAGAAGTGGTCGAGGGCCGGCGTCTTGGACTTCTTCTCGCCCTTTGCCGGGGCGGGTGGCGTGCCCGACGTCGCGCCCGGCGTCGCCCCGCCGGCCGAGGGGCTGCCGCCACTCTGCGGCAGCTCCGAGGTCCCGAGCAGCCGGAGCGTCTCCGACCGCGCCGCGTCGAGGTTCACCCCGGCGTCGGTCAGCACCTGCGCTGCGATCCCCTTCTCTTCGCGCAGCAGGCCGAGCAGCAGATGCTCCGTGCCCACGTAGCTGTGGTTGAGTTCGCGCGCCTCCCCCATCGCGAGCTCCAGCACCTTCTTGGCTCGCGAGGTATACGGCAGATCCGGGCCGGTGGCTTGCGCCGCTTTGCCCTTCTTGACCGTCTCCTCGATCTTCTGCTGGATGTCGTCGAGGTCGACGGTGAGGTTCTGCAGCACCGCCGCGGCGACGCCCTCCCCCTCACGAATGAGCCCGAGCAGGATGTGCTCGGTGCCGACGTATTCGTGATGCAGTCGCGCCGCTTCCTCGCGCGCCATGGCGAGGACCTTTCGGACGCGTTCCGTGAAGTTGTAGCCGCTCATCGTCTCCCCGCTCGATTGGTCCGCCGGCGGTCAGCCGGCCAGCCCTGCCTCGGTCGCGAGCACCTCGCGCACATATCGGGCGCGCGCCAGGTTCGTCTCGCTCTCCGTCAATGCGCGTCCCGCTTCGAAAGCCAGATGCGCCGACTGGGTGAAAATCAGGAGCTTGTTGAGAGTGTATACACTGAGGCCCGTCAGCAGTTGCAACCCCGCCGCCAGCCGAACGCCGCTCAACAAGTTCATGGCCTCGTCCGCGGGCAGACTGCGCGCGTGGCGCAGCGTGCCGTAGGCGCGCCAGAGCTTGTCTTCGATAATATAACCGGCGTCCCGCAGGAGCACCCGGCGCGCCTCCTGCTCCTGCTCGATCACCCGCTGCACCACCCGCGCAAGGTGCTCCGACAGCTCCTCCTCGGTGCGTCCCAGCGTTGTCTGGTTCGAGATCTGGAAGAAGTTCCCGATGACCTCGCTCCCCTCGCCATACAGCCCGCGATACGTGAGTCCCATCTGCTGCAGCCCCTGCAGCACCTTGCTGATCTCCTGCGTGAGCACCAGCCCCGGCAGATGGATCAGCACCGACGCCCGCATCCCCGTCCCCGTGTTGGTCGGGCACGAGGTGAGGAACCCGAACTCGGGGTGGAAGGCATAGGGCACCTGATCGCCGAGTTCGGTGTCGAGCCGCTGCGCCGCCGCGAACGCGCCACCGACGTCGAACCCCGAACGGAACACCTGCAGTCGCAGGTGGTCCTCTTCGTTGACCATCACCCCCGCCTCGTGGCTCACGAGCACCGCCGCACCGCTCCGCGCCTCGCCCTGCGTCTCGAGCCCCGCCAGTTCCTTGCTCACCAGATGCCGTTCGTGGAGGACTTGACGCTCCACCGGGGTCAGCTGGTCGATCCGCACCGCCACGCTGTGCGCGAGACTCTTCACATGCGGCACGGCGGCGCGCACCTGCGCGAGGATGCGCAGCCGCTCACCGTCGCCGGAGCGCGTCGCGAACGAGAACCCCGCCAGATTACGCGCCAGCCGGATGCGCGACGACAGGACGATGTCGGCATGGTCGCCGCTCGCGGCGAGCCACGGCACGCCTCCCTCGGGCAACAGCGAGAGATCGAGCGTCATTCGAGCGTCCGGATCTGGTCGCGCAACGACGCCGCCGTCTCGAACTCCTCGCTGCGGATCGCCGCCTGGAGCTTCGTCCGCAACGCATCGATGGCGGTATCGCGGTCGGGGGGCGCTCCGGCCGGCGCCCGATACTGTCGCCCGACATGCTACGACCCGCAGTGCACCCGCCGCAGCAGGTCGCGCATACTATGCTCGAACGCGCCATAGCACTGCGCGCACCCCAGGCGGCCGCTCGCGCGGAAGTCGCGCAGCGACGTGCCACAGTACGCGCAGCGCGCCGCGTCCCCCGCGATCTGCGCCGCCTGCTGCTGCGCTGCCTGGAGGAAGTCGCCGAGCGCCGTCTTGGGCATCGAGACGGACGTCTCGATCCCTCGCTCCTTGGCGCAGATCTCGCACAGGTGGAGTTGCGTCACCGCATTCTCCACGATCTGCGTGAGATTCAGAATGGCGTCCCGCTCGCGGCATTGGTCGCAGAGCATTCAGACCGCTCCTTCGTTGGTCGAATTATCGTCCAACCGCCCGTTTTCCAGTAGCAGCACGCGGTCGGCACGGCCGGCAAGCGCACGATTGTGCGTGACCACCACGAGCCCGAGCCGCATCTCGCGCGCCAGCTCGGCGAACAGGTCGTGCAACGACTCCGCATGATGATGATCGAGGTTGCCCGACGGTTCGTCCGCGAGCAGCAGGATCGGCTGCATCGCCAGAGCCCGCGCCACCGCCGTGCGCTGCTGCTCGCCGCCCGAGAGCTCCGACGGACGATGGTGCTGCCGGTGCATCAAGCCGACCCGTTCCAGCAGTTCCTCAGCCCGGCGGCGCGCCTCGCCCACCGACCGGCCGGCGATGCGCAGCGGCATCATCACGTTCTCGACCGCCGAGAACTCTTTCAACAGGTGGTGGAACTGAAAGACGAAACCGACCTTTCGGTTACGTAGCGACGCGAGCGCCTCGTCATCGAGCGCTGCGACCGGCGCGCCGTCGAGCAGCACCTCCCCTTCGGTCGGGCGCTCCAGCGCGCCCATCACGTGCAGGAAGGTGCTCTTCCCCGCCCCGCTCGCACCGATGATCGCGACCATCTCGCCGCGCTCCACGCGCAGCGACGCGCCTTCGAGCACGCGCACGTCGCCGCCGTCGCCCCCGTGAAACGTCTTCACGACGGTGCGCGCCTCGAGGACCGGCGTACCGACGGGCGTCGCGGGCACGCTCGCGGCCTCGGGCGACGTCGGCTCCACGTGGGCGTGTTCGGACATCGGCGCGTCGTCGTTCATTCGCTGCGGATCGCCTCGATCGGGTATAGCCGCGCCGCCTGAGCCGCCGGGTAGAGCGTCGCGAGCGCCGCCATCCCCACACCGAGCGCCGCGATCAGCAGCGTGTCGAGCGCTTGCAGATGGACCGGCAGGTGATCGATGAAGTAGATGGCCGGGTCGAGCGCGATCAGCCGGTAGCGGTCGAGCGCGATGCCCGCGCCCACCCCGATGAGCAGGCCGATCCCCGTCCCTACCACGCCGATCACCAATCCCTGCACGAGGAACACGCGCCGCACCGACGCCGACGGCAGTCCCATCGCCTTGAGGATGCCGATCTCGCGCGTCTTGTCGCGCACGACCATCGTCAGCGTGCTCACCACGTTGAATGCCGCCACCATGATGATCAGCGAGAGGATCACGCTCATGCCGAGTTTCTCGAGCTTCAGCGCACGGAAGAGCGCGTTGTTCTGCTCCACCCACGTGACGGTGTGGTACGGGAAGCCCAGCGCCACGCCGATCGAATCCGCCACATCCGGTGCCGCCTCGCGGCTCGTCGCGCGCACTTCGAGTCCCGTGACCGCCGTGTCGAGCCCCTGGATCTGCTGCGCCAGCGCGAGGTCGACGAAGATGTAGTTGTTGTCGTACTCGTACATCCCCGTCTCGAACACGCCCGTCACTTCCGCCTCGAACATCGCCGGAAGGAACCCGCCGGTCACGGCGTTCGTCTGCAATCCCGCAGCCGACAACAGGCTGAGCTTTGTGCCGGGCACGATGCTCATGCGCTCGGCGAGGATCTTTCCCACCACCGCTCCGCGACGGCGGCCGTCCGCAGTCGCGAACGTGAAATCGCCTTCCGTCGCGTGGTCACGGATGGTCGTCACCGCCGGCACGCGCGCGCCCGTGGGCTCGATGCCCGCGATCTGCGCACCTTCTGAGTAGCTGCTTCCGGCCCGCACGAGCGCCTGCGTCAGCACGAACGGCGCGACGGCCACCACGCCGGGCTGCTGTTTGATCTTCTCGATCGCCTTGCGCCATCCGGGAACCCGCAGCTCGCTTCCGAATGTGAGCACGCGCACGTCAGGACTCGCCACAAGGATCTTGTCGCGGAGGTCCGCTTGCAGGCCGTTCATTACACCGAGGATGACGATCAACGCGCTGATCCCCACCGCGATTCCGCCGATGGCGATCACACTGATGAACGACAGCAGGCGTGAGCCGCGCCGGCTGCGCAGGTAGCGCCAGGCGATCGCGAGCTCGAGACGGTTCATCACTCCGGCCGCATCGTCGGGAAGAGTATCGCGTCGCGGATGTGCTGCGTGTCCGTGAGATACATGAACAGGCGGTCGAGGCCGATCCCCACGCCGCCCGTGGGCGGCATGCCGTATTCCATCGCGCGCAGATAGTCCTCGTCCACGGCCGTCGCTTCCTCGTCGCCGGCCGCCTTGAGCCGCGCCTGCGCCTCGAACCGCGCCCGCTGGTCGATCGGGTCGTTGAGCTCGCTGAACGCGTTCGCGAGCTCGCGTCCGCGCGCGAACAGTTCGAACCGCTCGGTGAGTGCGGGATTCCCCCGCTTCGGCTTCGCCAGCGGCGACAGCTCTTTCGGGTAGTCCACCACGAACGTCGGATGGTCGATCTTGCTCTCGACGTGGAACTGGAACAGCTCGTCCATCAGCTTCGGCCGTGACAGCGCCGCGGTGCCCGGCACGCCCACGCGGTCG